>CAMWWS010000315.1 GCA_947178085.1 uncultured Lachnospiraceae bacterium
GGTGCAGACGGCAGAATTGACGCTTTTCCCCGAAAAATATGACATCAGGCTGGCAAAATGTGCAGAGGAGAAGTACAGGGCATTTGCTGAAAACATATTTGAGAACAGCCTTTATTTTAAGGAAACGATTGACGAATACGAGAACATCAACGGAAGTAGCGAAGAAAAATTACCTTTGAAAGATCGGTACCAATACCGGTGTGACTTGGATAATGACGGGGAGCCGGAACAGTACAATAAATCTATTTGGGAGCCAAGCAACATGGGAACCTATGAGTCTCTTCATTTTTATGGTGATGGAAAAGGAATTGAGCATACGAATGATGCATTGGATACAGTAGAGGGAACACCGATTATGATGTGGGTAGAGCCGTTTGCAGAAGAAAATATCATCAATGTGATATCTTTGACAGGACTGCATGATTTTGAAATTACAGGATTTTTGTTAAATGGCGCAGCGTATACAAGCATCTATCGCATTACAGCAGAAGTGACTTATGGCGTCAATAAAGAGTTTTCCACACAAATGCATAGAGTAAACATGTAAAGTTAAACATGTAAAAATATACGTGTAAGAATTCCCCGGTTTATGCCGGGGAAACTGCGTCTTTTGAACATATGAAAGCAGTATAGAATTTTAGGAATACTTGACAGAAAGGATACTATCATATATACTTATTGTTTGAATTCTAATTATTTGATTTCGAACAAGGGTAAAGGAGACGATAATAATGGAAGAAACACTTCATTATCTGCTGATGGCAAACCATTTGATGTTTCAGAAAGCGTTGCTGACAGAAATCAAAGACACAGGTTTAACTTCTGGACAACCAAAGGTACTGGATTACCTAAGAAACCATGATGGAGCAGTTCAGAAGGAAATCGCGGCAGTGTGCAATATCGAGCCCGCAACCCTTACTTCTGTTTTGCTCGGTATGGAAAATAAGAACCTGATTGTCCGTAAAATGCTTGACGGAAACCGTCGCAGTCTGTATGTCTATCTGACAGAAACAGGCAAAGCGCTTGCCGAGCGCGTGGCAGATGAATTTGTTAAAATCGAAACCAATGCATTTTTCGGATTTACGGATCAGGAAAAGGAAATGTTCATTGAATTTTTAAGCAAAGTAAACAAAAATATGAATCACAAAGGAGATGTTACAAATGACAAAAATTGAAACAACGAAACGTTATATACTGTTCATTATAAGCCTGTTTTTTTCCGCTTTAGGGGTGGCGTTTACAAAACACGGAGAGCTTGGCGTATCGCCGATTTCCTCGGTTGCAAATGTGATGAGTTGTAAATTTGACGCGCTTTCACTGGGAACGTGGCTGATTATTTGGAACTGCATCCTGATTGTGGGGCAGATCGTAATTCTTCGCAAACGGTTTCAGCCAATTCAGCTTTTACAGGTTCCATTATCGTTCCTTTTTGGATGGTTTACCAATTTCGGTATGTGGATTGTGTCTTTTATTCCTGTAAATTCCTATTTTATTCGTTTGACAATGGTTATTGTCGGCGTTGTCATTCTTGGCTTTGGAATTGCACTTTCTGTTATTGCCAATGTGATCATGAATTCAGGGGAAGCATTTGTGAAAGCCGTTTCCGAACAAATCCATAAGGAATTTGGAAATGTAAAAATTGCATTTGATGTATTGTGTGTGATTATGGCACTGATTTTATCGCTTCTCTTTTTTAATTTTACCATTGTCGGAACAAGGGAGGGAACAATTATTTCGGCGTTGTTGACAGGTGTTGTTGTGAAATTTTTTACGAAGAGATTGCAGCGTCCGTTGAATTTTATTCTAATGGAAAGGAATGCAGATATTCCAAAGATATCATAGAGATATTATTTTTTGCAGTATTAAAATATTGGATTAAAACGGATTCTCAGATTTTGCGTAGGCGTGGACTAAAGAGATTTCGGAATTTATGACAGAATAGATAATTGAATGCAGGAGCATAAAATTTGGAGTTTTTCAACTGCCAGCGCTGATACCGATAAATAGAAACATGGGATGTATTGAAATAACAAAGCGCCTTGACAATTAAATAGACTTTACATCTGAGTTGTGATATACTTACATTGTACATAAAGCACAGCATATAACAAAGCAATCACAACGAAAGGGTGATAATATGACAGAAAGTGAAAAACTTGATTTAATCATATCAAAACTTGATAAATTAGAAAGTGAAACACAAGAACTTAAACGGCATACAACAAGCATTGAATTGCATCTTGAAAATGCTACTGATAAAAATATTCAACTGATTGCCGAAAACTTTATTGAACTTACAAACAAGCTTAATCAAGCTATTCCGGTAGCTGACAAAAATCTTGCTTATGAGGTAAAAGTAAATTATCTTGTAAGAGAAATTGATAAACTTAAAGAAGAAATTGCAGATCTCAAAAGTAAGATAGCATAACAACTATATAATATATATTATGATAAAGGTGTAAAGTTTATTTAATTCGGGGCTTTGCACCTTTTTAATTTTCAAAATGTAGAAGTAATAACCACTATAAAAACAAAGGAAGGCAGGCAACACAATATGACAATATTCGTAGGTATTATAGATAGACCAAAAACACTCACAATAGATGGCTATAGCAGTGCAAAAACAATTAACAACGTTATGCATGATATAGCAAAGATTATGAATAAATATTACCTAATGAATACAGTGCTTTCATGACAGCAAATAAAAAAGAAGCTGAAAGCTTTTTAGATTGCATACCTAAAGGAAGTGAAGGCAGTTTTTAGAAATTGAAGAAGTACCTTGCGCAAGCCAAATAAATCAAGATACAGACGAGATAGAGTATAAAGACGGTTACAATTATTATTTTTGTACAAGAGTAGGATAAATATAAACATGAGATGTATTGAAAACCTGCCATAGAAGACATAATTAAAACATTACATTATATAAAAGAGAACGTTATAGAAGATTGTTATAATTTTCACCAATTGCAGGAACTGCAACAGGAGTTAACGGTAAAAAATAATTTTTGGGAAATGGAGTCTTTCAGTGATGTAAGTCCAATGCTGATAGTCTTTTTGCTCCCTGTATTTGTTCTTACCCAAAAGCAATACAACGTAGAGGAGCTGTATTATATCACCAAGAATCAACAGGTGCACCTAAAGTGTGGCGACGTGTATTTAAAACTGCTTTGATTAACGGCAAATACGGTTTATTGGTCTAATCCTCTGGTTTAGTTGATGTAAAAAAGCGGTGTTGGATATCGAACTTTCCAGTGACGCAGATTATGTGAAAGGAAAGTATACACCGAAACGTTTTTATCTATGCTTCGTAAGCAATGTGTGAAACGGACCGTGTCGTCTACACTAATTTTCGGAGAAAAGCAGATGATGAAAATACGAAATTTATTGGGAAAACTGGAAAGAAAATCGAATTTGGTATTTTATCGTTTGTTATTCTTTTGGCAATCAACTTGGGGATGCTGATTGGCTGTACTGCTGTAGACGCAACGATATTGGAAGCGCAGAAATAGCTGGAGGCGAAAAATACTATATCAAATAACATTACAGATCTACCGGTTCAATACTGAATTTTTATCCGACACACCGGAAAATGTTGTTTTGATAGGCGGCATGACGGAGGATGGCTGGGTTGTTCCAAACTATGCGAACAGCAGATACCTTGTCTTTCGACAGGACGGTGAATCGCTTGTTTTTCTGACAAGAATATTTGAAAATGACTGCCAGCCGGGCGATGAAGTTTTTACCGATGATTTAAAGCGTCGGCTGGCGGAGAAACAGGAAGAAGATTAGACAACGCGCACGTTTAGCGGATACTTCACTTTGGAGTATCCGTGTTTTGTTCTATAAAATGATTTTTTAATAAATAAGACAGGCATTCAATCGTTATCGTGCCAATTCTTTTTATAAAAATAATACCTATATTTTGGAAAGATGAAATGATATAATGTCAATATATATC
>CAMWWS010000316.1 GCA_947178085.1 uncultured Lachnospiraceae bacterium
GCGAATGACTAAATCATATATCGCATCTCCGATATAGGCTAAAGTAAGGGGCGAATATGTTCTTATATCCACCTCACCGCAATCAAATTTCTCCTTGATTGCATCTAATATTGTCACACTCTCTTCCATTTCACACCTTCTCTGGTATCTTCCAGAACGATGCCCTGTTTCAGCAAAGTATCCCTAATCTCGTCTGCTCTGGCAAAATTCTTTGATTTTCTGGCCTCCTGTCTCTCCTGAATCAGGCTCTCGATTTCACTGTCCAGAATTTCAGCTTCTTTTTCCACAATCAGACCGCATATATCGGAAAGCATGACGATTTCATCCTTTATAGCGCTTATGAACGCCTTACTGCTGAGCTCCGTCACCTTTGTGTTGGCAAACTTCACCAATTCAAATATAGCTGAAACTGCATCAGCAGTATTGAAGTCATCATCCATGGCTTCTTCGAACTTATGAATAAAGCCTTTCGCCTCTTCAATATCCGCAGTCTCCTGTGCGTCACAAACGTCACTTGCTGCATCATCCTGCTGCGACACCTCCAATAAGTAATTCAGGTTAGAAACACAGGTGATGATTCTCTCATAGCCATTTTTAGCAGCCTCCATTAAGTCTGCACTAAAATTGAGCGGACTTCTGTAATGTGCGGATAACATGAAGAAACGCAGAATCTGCAGATCATACTTTTCGCTTATATCCCTTACCGTGAAAAAATTTCCTAATGACTTGGACATCTTCTTATTGTCAATATTCAAAAAACCATTGTGCATCCAGTATTTTGCAAAAGGCTTCCCATTTGCTGCTTCAGATTGCGCAATCTCATTCTCATGATGAGGAAAAATCAAATCTTCCCCTCCTGCATGAATATCTATTTCATCTCCTAAATACTTTTTACTCATTACCGAACATTCAATATGCCAGCCCGGACGTCCCTTGCACCATGGAGATTCCCAATATGGCTCGCCTTCCTTCTTTGGCTTCCAGAGTACGAAATCCAAAGGATCTTCTTTCTGGTCTTCTCCCGAAACCAACAGAGAGCGGCTGCCCCCACGAAGGTCATCCAGATTTTTATGTGACAGCTTTCCATATTCCTTAAAACTTCTTGTCTTATAATACACGGTACCGTCCGGCGCCACATAAGCACAACCTTTTTCCAAAAGTATGCCTATCATTTCTAACATTCCATCTATTTCATTAGTCGCCTTTGGATGTGTTGTTGCCTCCTTCACATTCATAGCCTTCATATCTTTTTTGCATTCTTCAATGTATCGCTCGGAAATTACGAAAGAATCCACGCCTTCTTCATTCGCCTTTTTTATAATCTTATCATCTACATCCGTAAAATTGGAAACAAAGTTGACCTCATAGCCCTTATATTCCATATACCTTCTGACCGTGTCAAAAACAATCATAGGTCTGGCATTGCCTATATGAATCAGATTATAAACAGTCGGTCCACACACGTACATGCTGACCTTACCCGGCTGAATCGGCTCGAACTCTTCCTTTTTCCTTGATAAAGTATTATATATTTTCATATTAATACCCATGCTCCTTTCTTACTAACCGTTATCCTCGCCTGTACGACGCTTCATTTCCCGCACTTCGCGCTCCAAATCAATCAGACGGTTAGTCAGCTCTTCATTTTCGTGTTGAAGAACCGCCAAATCTTCCATGATTGGGTCAGGCAAATCAATTTGATTCATTTCCTCCTGTGGAAGCGAAATATTCCCTCGCTTGACCACGCGCCCCGGAACTCCCACTACCGTGGAATTGGGCGGTACTTCATTCAAAACAACGCTTCCGGCTCCAATCTTGCTGTTATCGCCAATAGTAAAAGAACCCAGAACTTTGGCGCCTGTACTAATCATAACGTTATTACCGACAGTAGGGTGTCTTTTGCCATGTTCCTTGCCTGTACCTCCCAGCGTAACGCCCTGATATAAGGTGACATTATCACCGATAATAGTAGTTTCTCCAATGATTACACCGTTTCCGTGGTCGATGAAAAACCCCTTCCCGATCTGTGCGCCGGGATGAATCTCAATCCCTGTTTTACGCACACCCTTCTGCGATATCCACCTCGCTAAAAAAAAGTGCTTTTTCTCATATAATCTATGAGCGATACGGTAATAAAGCATTACTTTGAAGCTCGGATATAGAAACACCTCCATATTGGAATGTATCGCAGGGTCGCGTTCTCTTATGAGCTTTATCTCTTCTTTGATATATCTGATAAGTCCCATTTATAACCATACTCCTTTAAGTCTGTCAATCATGCTGCCATCAAAGCTCGCATTACCTATATCATAAGATATGCAGAATATTATCCAATGGATAATTTGGTTTTCCACTCCTTTAAAATAGCTTCACAGCTATCCACATCAATCTCCTCCACGGCAATTTTCAGTCTTTCGAACATTTCATGCTGCCAACCCTCATATGAAAATTGATTCATATCTTTAATAACTTCCTCCATCTTGTCCATATCCAGGTTTTCGAGTGCTTCCTGCATACATGCAAAATTATCAAGAAGTTCTCTCACGGATGAAGTTTCCTTTTCACCCTCCTCTTCTTCAGGGAAGAAATGCTTAAATACAGATTTATATCCTTCATACTGCTCCAGCATTTCATCGGTTTTTTCATGTATAAATTCTATGTCTCTTGCATTTCCCGCTTTTTCCAAAGCAGCTGCCTTATCGGATAAGGAAAGCGCGCCAATTTGTTTGGAAGAACTTTTCAGGGCGTGTACTTCTATAGTATATCCTGTCCAGTCTCCACTTTCTTCCAGTGATTTAATCAGTTTTGCCTTTTTATCAATAGCACGGTAGTATACATGTAAAACATTCCAGAACAGGGTTCCGCTCCCCAGAAATTTCATGGCATATGATACGTCAAGGTCTCCCACCACAATATATCTGACATTTTTTGCCTCCACAGTTCCGCTCTTAGATATATGCACCTTTTGTATTTTTTCTATAGGAAGCCATTGCCGCACCTTGGATATCAGCATACGCAGCTCTATCGGCTTGGCAATAAAGTCATTCATGCCTTCCTGACAGAACTGCTCCTTCGTTCCCTCTACGGCATTTGCAGTAAGCGCAATAATCGGCACATCATTATAATCCGGATGAAGCCGCCTGATAATACGGGTGGTCTCCACTCCATCCAGTTCCGGCATCATATGATCCATAAAAACAATATCATAGTGATGCTTACCGATTTTATCAAGAGCCTCCATACCACTTGCCGCCGTATCAGTATTCATCTTAAGCGGCTCCAATAAGCCCTTAGCAACAGTCAGGTTAACAGCGTTATCGTCTACAATAAGGACGTCCGCATCAGGCGCCGTAAACTCAAATTCACTCATTTCATCATTATCCGAATCACGTTCCTCACCATTGAGTATGATAGCCACAGACAGAATGGAAAGCGGTTTTTTTATCACAAGTAAATTCGGAATGTCATATTTTACGTTATCGAAAAAGTCAATTATCAGAACCGCTTTAATCTGAGGATTGCTTCTGACAAACTCTTCAAGCGACGGAGAGAATATTGTGTTCTCGATAAACAGGAAAACCTTCTTTTTAACATGCAGCATATCAAATCCCATTTCGGAATCCAGCTCTTCATATTCAACCCCAAGTCTTTGTGCATCATCACGTAAACGCTCTGCTACATATGAGTTGGAAATCAATCCTGTCACAAGAATATTCTTCGGATCATCAATTTTGATAGCCGGCGTATCATCAATAACCTTCTGCGGAAGCTTAAATGAGAATTTGCTTCCTTTTTCGTATTCACTCTCTACCCAGACACTCCCGTCCATAAGTTCCAAAAGCTGTTTGGTAATGGCAAGTCCAAGTCCCGTACCCTCGATATTACGGTTTCTTTTGCTGTCCTCCTGCTGAAATGACTTAAACAACATATCAAGATTTTCCGACCTAATTCCAA
>CAMWWS010000317.1 GCA_947178085.1 uncultured Lachnospiraceae bacterium
CAAAAGAACTGCACAGCAACAGTACAACTCATGGAGTAAAAGAAGAAATGCACTGGATACCGATAAATGATTTGGACAATTATATAGCATTTCCAAGTTTTATGAAAGATTATCTTAGTAAAGAACATTCCGGAATAGAACATATAATAACAGACGAAAGAAAATAGCGAAAAATATTGCAAAACGACAAGGAATATGTCATAGTAGATATTAACAGTAACATTATGGCAGAGTTTCACGAAGTTAAGTACATAATATGAATTATCATTTGAAAATACAAGAGGGGCACGCAAATGAGCAAGTATTTATCCATCGGAAAAGTTTCCAAGCTAAAAAATGTCAGCATCAAGTCCCTGCGGTATTATGACAGAATCGGTATTTTAAAGCCCGCATTTGTCAACGAGCAGACTAATTACCGCTATTATACCCAGGAACAGCTATATCTCCTCGACGCTATTACGCTTTGCATCAAGCTCGGAATTCCGCTGAAAGACTTGAACGGATATGTAGAAAACGGCTCCATTAATCTGCAAAAGCTTCTTTATGACGGAAAGATTCTTGCAGAAGAAAAAATCATGGAAATCCACAACTGCCTTGAGGCGCTTCAGGATACCTTACAGCAGCTTTCCGGCTCATTTAATGGTATGGCTAAGATTCCGGAAAGCAAGTCGGGTATTATGCTTCCTGACGGCTTTTATCAGAATACACTTGATACCCGCGTAGTTTTAACGGTTCCATTGGAAGACATGGATACTCCGAAATATTACGGCCAATACATACTGAAACTGTTTGTAACCGCACAGCAAATGAAAATAGGCGTCGCCTATCCTTCCGGAATTATTCATGAATATCATAACGGAGAACTGACAAGACATATGTTTCTGACAATCAATGCAGATTCTGTAGAAAGCAATTCTGTGAAGAAAGCTAAAGAATCAGTACGCACTCTTCCTGCCGGAGACTATATCTATCGCAAAATATCTACACATATGTCAGGTTCCGTGCAGGAAGAGATGAAAGAGGTTCTGCATGGCGACTCGTTCTATATTATTGAAACAGACGCCACCTCAGAACAGAATAAAAAGGACGGGTATCCTTTTGAATTACAGTACTATACAAAACAGGAATAATTACAGTCCATTTTATTCAAACGGCCTGATTCTATAGGTCACGCCTATCTTATCACAGATTTCCCGGCACTGCTGCTCTTCTTCCTTGGTAATTGTGGTCTCGACGGTAGACAAGATTACGTTAGGTACATATTTACGCACATTTCCCGCGAAACGCAGCATTGCCTCATGTGACTGAATCCCGAATTTGCTTCGTGTCAGCTTCAGATATTCTTCACTGTCCGGAGTATTCAGACTGATTGAAATGGTATCTACAAGCCCTTCAAACATAGGCGCCGTATCTTTGTCATAAATCAAATCGGAAAGTCCGTTTGTATTAATACGTATCATAATATGAAACTGTTCTTTAGCATATGCGGCTACCTTCAAAAGGTCTTCCAACCGTTCTGTCGGCTCACCGAATCCGCAGAATACCAGTTCCTTATACTTTGTCATATCAAATTTATCAAATTCCGCAATAACCTCATCCACACTCGGCTCACGTTCCAGCCACAGGCTTCCGGAATGATTCATCTCATCCTTAGTCTGCCGCAGACAAAATGTACACGCGCACGGGCAGCGGTTTGTCATATTCACATACAGATTTTCATGTACCTCATATAAAATTACCATTTTTTCATACTCCTCTCGTATATCCCTTTTTAAGAATTCACTAATCTCTTTTCAACTGATACAAAATCTCCTCAAAGCACACTCCATCAGTCCTCGGAATATCCAATTCGATAGATTTTAATATGCACTTTTTCACAAAACCTGAAGCTTTTTTCACCGATTTATCAAAAGGTACTCCGTTGATACTATCCGCAGCTATAACAGCCGCGAAGACATCCCCCGTGCCGGAACGCTCTGTTCCCACCCTGTGAGTGCGTATCAGCTTAGGCTCTTTTCCTTTTTCATATATATAGTTAGCTATAAACTCTCCCTGTCTTATGCCGGTAATGACAACCTTCTCCGGCCCTTGCTCGGAAAGCAGCTCTGCCATGTTATATAATTCCTTTTTCTTCCAACCGGTATCCTTGTATGACATATCTGTCAGTTTGCAGCACTCAGTCAGATTCGGCGTAACAATATCGGCATGCGATACCAGCTTTTTCATTTCCTGACACAGTTCTTCAGTATATGTAGGATAAAGTTTTCCATAGTCTCCCATAACAGGGTCTATTATAATCTGCGTATCCTCTTTGGAAAATTCTTCGATGAATTTTTTTACAATCTGAATCTGCCTCGCCGAGCCAAGGAAACCTGTTGCGATTCCCTCAAAGGTAAGCCCCAGCTTTTTCCAGTTATCAATATATTCCGGCATTCTGTCCGTATAGTCATCAAAGAAGAATTGCGGGTATCCGGTATGATTGGAGAAAATAGATGTGGGAACCGGACAGCACTGTACTCCAAGATAAGATACAATAGGCAGCGACACTGTAATAGAGCATCTTCCGAAACCTGATATATCATTGATTACTGCCAGTTTTTTCTGCATATACACTCCCCCCATATTCTCTAAAGACCATAAATAATCTGCGTAATCACCTATAGTACTTTAGCACAAAACTCAATGGGCTGCAATAGACTAATTCTCCATCTGAAACAGACTGTAGAAATTTTCTTTTTTATCCATCAGGAACTCAAATGTTCCTTCTTCCACGATTTTTCCATGCTTCAAGACAAGGATTTTATCATATTTTTTTAAAATGCTCTCTTCCAGTTTATGTGTAATTACAATTGCCATACAGTTCTTATCACGCAACACGCTTTCCTCTATCTGGCGCGCTGTTATATTGTCCAGACTTGCAGTTGCTTCGTCCAAAAGCAGTACAGGTGTTTCCTTCAAAAATGCCCTTGCAATGGAAATGCGCTGTCTCTCACCGCCTGACAGATTTTTCCCTTCCTCATCAAGCATACCATCAAGTCCATTTGGGAAACGTGCAACCACACTATCAAGTTCCGCTCTGCTTACTATGTTTGCCAGCTTCACATCATCTACATCAGTAAACATGGTGATATTTTCCCTGATAGAGCTGTTAAAAATAATCACACTTTGCTGTATATATGAAATATTGTCTGTAATGGATTTCCTGTCTGTATCTGCTGCTTCCAATTCTCCATAACATAAACTTCCCTCATAATTAGGAAAGTTTTTCAAAAGCACTTTTAGCAGAGTACTTTTTCCGGAACCACTTGCACCTACAATTGCATATTTTTTTCCTTTATCAAAGGTATAGCTTATACCATTCAGAACATACTCCCCCTCATCATAAGACACATTGACATTCTCTAATTTAATAGGGAATATATTCTGAATTTCTCCCAGCTGCATTTCTTCACTCTTCATCTCCAAAACTCCCATAATCCTTTCGTTTGAAGCTTTTGCCGCCTTAGTCTCCGCCATCATTCTACTGATTTGCCCAATCGGATTCAAAACATGATTTAATACCTGCGTCGCACCAAGCATTGTTCCCAAGGTCATATATCCTTTCAACACCAAATATGCAGCCAAAACAGTATGAACAACAAAAGAAAACCAAGTAACAGCCTCAGAGCATGAATATGTAATCCCTTGTGTGAGACCTACTTGAAGAAACTGCCCTGCTGCTTCTGCTGTATTTTCACCATACAGCTGCCGCGCTTTATACTCTGTATTAAAGCTTTTCAGCACACTGAATCCTTGAAAAAAATCCTTAGCAGTATTCATCATGTTTTCCTGACTAATACTGTATTTCTTCTGTTTTTCCTGAAGACTTTTGCCCGTCAACTGCGGAACAAGTATAGCAAACATTCCGACACATATGTCAACCACTGCCAGTATCGGATTATAATAAAACAGTAC
>CAMWWS010000318.1 GCA_947178085.1 uncultured Lachnospiraceae bacterium
CATTAATATAATCAATGCGCGTTGCCGCCTTTCCGGCGTCACAACATGGTCCTTCCACGATATGAGCACCTTGACTCTCATATAGATTTTCAATGCATATCGTAATTCCCATTTCTTTTGCATATGGGGCAATAGAATCTATGAATTTTTCCGTTTCCCGCCATTCCAGTTCCTCAGAGCCCAGAAAATAAGCCAGTTTAAACCCGTGTATTACTATGTATTTGCAGCCAAAATAATGACAGATACCCATGCTCTTGGGCGCCACATGATTCCACAAATAATCATTAATTTTTGCCTCCGCCCTAGGTACATAAACCGGATATGGCATATGCATCTGATTTATTGTAATTCCGGCAGCTTCTGCTCCTTGTTTATGAGGAGTAAAGAAATTCTCCAACTCCTGAAGTGACTTATCAAAAAAGTCATTTAGCTCTGACTTATAGAGTGAAGTGTTTAAAAGATAGCTATTCAGACTGAAATCCGCGCAGGTAAAACCTGCACGTTTCAATATCTCAAAACCTTCTTTAGGATTACTGTCATTTACGACATTTTTGGTCTGAACTCCGATCTGCAGCATTATCATTTGCCCTCCCAATACTCCAGCCTGTCAAAATAGTACGATGGCATATATTCATCATTAAAATATTCAATTGGATTGGTAATTCCCATTTCACGCAGTTGCTGTTCTATTTCCTTGTAATAAATGTTGCAGATGAATATTGCGCAATCAGGCTCAAGTTCCTTTAACGCTTCCGGCGATTTGATTTCCAATCCTTCAAACTGTTCTCCCCAACGCGCACTGTTATTGTCACATGTGAAAAAAGGCGGAAATTCCTCGCCATAGCATTTCATAAAATTACGGCACATATTCCCTGCACCAAAAAGTACACGTGTGTTGTATTTTTTTAAAGTACTTTTAATTGATATCTGCCACCTAAAAAACTCCGCCACGCTTCGGGCAAATTGTATGAGCTGTGGACGCAGGAACTGCGAGAATGCCGCAGTCATACTGCTGAAATCCATGATAAGTGAGCCATCAAAGCATATTTCCCGTAATCCTCTGATCAAACTCAACCAGTCTGTCTGAAACTGTCCTCTGCTTATACAGGAAAAAGGAATCATCGAGTTTTCATGTATGCCGTCACAATCGCGTAGAACGACCGCTTTAATCCGACTACCAAGCGAAACCGCAAACTCCCTCATATTCTGTCCACACAAACTGCAAACCCCAACATCCATACAGAATCCAAAACGCTCATCTCCTGCTTCCTCATTCAGCCTGTCAATCCATGAAACAGCTTCGACAGCATCCGAACAAATACCGCGAACCAAATTACCGTTTATATCACGACACTTGTTCTCTAACAGAATCATTACGCTATTTTGCTTCGCTATATCGACTAAGCTTAGATAAAACTTACGGTTAATTTCCCATTCGTGCCCTCGTTCAATTCCTGCGAAAAGAGGATTTACAATTAAATACCTACAGCCAGACTGTCCGCAGACCTTGATACTCTCCTCTGCCAGCCGCGCCAACAGGTCTCCCAGATCTTCCCGTTTTGTATCCCTTTTTAAATACGGTGCGCATGCTATTGGTATGCGGACAGATTCTTTTTTGCATTCATCCAATAATAGCTTCAGGCTGTTATATAACTCTCCCGTTGAACAGCAGACTGACATATCAAGCATGATTTCTTCAAATCCGCCTGTCTTTATTCCGGAAATCCCTTTTTTCGGGCTTTTCAGTCCTACAAGCCCTGATGATGCACATATAATGTCCAATTGTTTATCCTCCGAAATCAATTCCTGTTTCTTTACAATTTTTCTCCGCTAATCTGTTCTTTAATCTCCGTCGAACTGGTCGTCTCCGTATATGGAAAAAATACCAAATCCGATCCATGCTGCTGCAAAAACGCCTTTTTGGCAAGCCAGACCGGGTCATTTGCATAATCGCTGCCCGAAAACTGCGCGTCAAAATGGTACATATGCCAGGCATCTTCTGTGTCTGATTTATCAACAGGAATCTTAACCGCTTCATCTACATACTTACATGCCTGCACAATTGTAAGGCGTTCCTCAAACGGGATATACGGACGAGTCTTTTTTTTCTTGACTATCTGTTCATCTGTCACTACCCCTACAATAAGATAGTCGCACTGTTCCTTCGCTCTTTTGAAAATATTCAAATGCCCTATATGAAACAAATCAAACACACCCGCTACATAGCCGATATGATACTTTTTGGGAGCCGCCTCTTCCTGATACGCCACCTGTCTCAGCGGTCTGTCATACTCAAGCCGCGGATCGTACACAGAAATATCCTTAATTCCCAGCTCTTTAAGCTGCGTAAGAACATCATCAAAAAACTTAATACAGATAATAACCTTAAAAGGCGTATCAGTTTCTTTTAAGACATCCGGACCAAATATCTCTATCCCCTGCAATTTTTCTCCCCATCTGTCTTCATTATTGTCAACAATTCCCGCAATATTGTAGTACTGTTCAAACTGTTCAATAAACTTCTCTGAGTATTGTCCGGATCCAAACAGATACAGTTTCTTACTTCCGATTCCTTTAAAAATATTCGTAAACAGGCGCTCATACTCTTCCTGACTATAATCCATTCTGTGTCTATTTGATATCGCGGTACGACCATCTCTTCTATGCTGCTTATGATACTCGCCAAGTTCTTTTTCCTTCCTCAGCTCTTTCAAAAACTCGTTGCCTTTTTCCCTCCAGGTTCCCATATGTTCATATAGTTTAAAGTATTTAAGAAGCTCTTCCCTAGGATATATTTTCTCCAAATCGGAATTATTCCTGTATATGAAATCTATAGTCCTGATAAAAACAGCATTTGCAGGAAAATTTTCTATATAAAACTCTTGGTCAAAAAATACGAATCCATTCTCAGTATGAAAACAGTTAATCGAAACCATATCTATGTAACCTCTTTTTAAGATTACTCCGATATTTTCTTTCTCCTCATCTGTGCCGAATGCACGCTTCTGCCACTGGTCTATATTGGGATCATCCTTCTTCCGATTTTCCCACGAAGGCTCAAACTGTCTCCAGTTCACTTCATCATAAGGCACATGTTCCGACGAGAACAGTATCATATCCCTAAACTTCTCAAGTTCGCGTATAAATGTCTGCTTATCATTTCGCAATGTTTCCCTGAAATAGTCCGTTGCTATCTTTCCTTCAATATAAGGCATAACATAAGTATCACCTTCAAGTTTTCCATCAGGTATCGAAACACTGTGTTTATGCAGATACTCTTCATTTTCCACCAGACCTTTTACCTTCTGCATTCCCTCTGGGTACAATGCTTTTTTAGCCACCCATTTATGGGATTTTACCATAGTGGCCATTGACTGCTCACGCCCACGGTCTCCCTGTACCGTAATCTGGTCGATATCCGAAACCATTCCTTCAACCGTACACTCTATCAGAAAAGCATTTGCCATTTGGTGAAACATATGATTTTCCATCAAAGTATCATACAGGCGCTCTTCTTCGAGAAAAAGAGTCTCCGGACTTTTATATTGTGGAAATACCCGCAAATCTATAGCTTCATTTGGTATATAGTCTTCCGCAATTAATATCTGTGGACGTACAAGCTCCGGCATAACTGCATAAAATCTACATTTTTTAAAATCCGCATGAAGAAGCATTTTCTCATACTCCGCCTTGGAGTATGCACGCCCGCCGATTACCTTCTTCCTCTGTTCGCTTACCTTTATATACCCGTCAATTCCGTCAAGCACATGCCCCGAAAACGAATCCTTGTCACCGCAAAAATAACGTATTGCAAGACGGTTTTCCACACCAAGTAAAAGCTTACCCGAAGCTTTAAGCAGACTTCTAAGGTTGGTAAGCAGCTTATCCGGAGCATCACTTCTCTCAATAATACCAGCTGCCACAAT
>CAMWWS010000319.1 GCA_947178085.1 uncultured Lachnospiraceae bacterium
CCGTCCGGGCTCAGTGCGGGCTTTTCGGGACATCCGTGTCCCGAAATTGCTGGGTGTCGGCGGAATATTAAGAAAATCTCATATTCCTTCGCAAGGCACTTCACGAACATTTTACGCAATCTGCCCGCGGAAGTTTATTGAGGCAGCTTTTGCGTACTGAATCCATCTATGTACTCATGAAGCCGTCTTATTTCCTCTTATTTCCCAAGCACAAAATCAATCGCCATCAAATATCCTTCTAACCCTTTCCCGTATATCTGCTTATCGCAGACTGGCGCGGTTACGGAAACTTTGCGGAAATCCTCGCGTTCCATAATATTTGAAATATGTATTTCCACCTTAGGAACCTTGATGCTTTCAAGTGCATCCCTTATTGCATAGCTGTAATGGGTAAAAGCGCCCGGATTGATAACTATGCCTTCCGTTCCGTCAAAATATGCGTCCTGAATCCTGTCGATAATAGCGCCTTCATGATTGCTCTGAAACACCTCTATCGTACATCCTTCTTCTTTGCCTTTATCCGCTATCATATTAAGCAGATAGTCATAATCCTGTGCTCCATATACACTTTTTTCCCTAATTCCCAGAAAATTCAGGTTAGGACCGTTGATTACCAGTATTTTCATTTTATTATACATGCTCCTTTCTCAGCCTGTTTATAATTTCTTTTTTCTACACTCTTTAAAAAAGTTTTCTTTAGCTCTTGTGGCTTATAAAAGAATTTCTCTTCCGATTTACTCAAACGATTCTCAGCTCTCTTAATCTTTAACAATTCCATAGAACAGATAAAATCTGCTACCTGTAGCAACCTATATCTCTGTGGTGCAGCCTTCCTAAACTCAACACTCGAAAATCGTATAGAAAATACAGCATTTAAAATTGCACTAAGCTCACTCTGCCCATTATCATAATACACTATAATTTTATCAAAATGTACAAATAAATTCTGATGTACACTTATCTCCGCATTAATTGCCTTAGCCAATTTCCCTGACAAAGATACCTTATCTACAGCCTCTTTTCTATCTACAACAACTGTAAGATAAGAAATCGGACATGCATTGACAAAGTTTAGCATCTTATAAAGCAACTTTCTTCTCTCATCAATAGAATATCCTGCGAAGACTTCCTCCCTACGAATTACCGGTCCGGTATGTATATACTCCACATCAAATCCGGTATTTTTTATGTCCTCTTCCAATTTTATGACTTGCTGATCAATATTATTTTCTTGATTATGGAAAACAAACGTTACCAGATAGTATGCAGGACGTTCTCTTACTTCTCCAAAATCTCCTGCTTCATCAATAAAAACGCTTAATTCTTTCATTTGTAATTCTCCGATATATTGAAAACGGCGGGAAATTCTTCCCGCCTGCGGTGGTCCAAAGAGCTTACGCCCAGACCAAACTGTAATGCATTACAGCAATTATTCTAATCAAATAATATCATATTTATTCCTGACTTGCAAGTATTTTACAATTTCATCCAATATAGTGTCAAAGTCTTTATTATCCACGTCAACAATCACATCTGATGCGCATTCATAAACAGCGGCGCGTTGCTTCATTAATGTGCGTATTTTTTCCTTTGGATCATCGCACTGTAAAAGCGGTCTGGTCTTGTCATGCTTCACTCTTTCATAAATTGTCTCCGCTTTGGCGCGCAGATAGACCACCATTCCCAGCTCTTTTAACAGGGCATGGTTTACTTCACGCATGGGCAGACCGCCGCCTACGGATATAATCTGGTTATGTACCGTCGCAATCAGCTTCTTTATACATTCCGTCTCCAGATTCCTGAAATATTCTTCTCCATCCGTTTCAAAAATTTCAGAAATCGTTCTTCCCTCTTCCTTTTCAATCAGCTTATCGGTATCCAGCATCGGCTGGCGGAGTCGGTAGGACAATTTGACTCCTATGGTGGATTTCCCGCAGCCCATGAAACCGATTAAAATAATATTACCCATAGAATATTCCTTTCTGTGTTACAGCCCCATCGCGGCTTTCATCTTTGTATATGCTTCGTCGGCTTCTTTATCGCTTATTTCTACCTGATTCCACAGCTCATATGCGTTGACGCCCTGATACAGAAGCATTTTCAGCCCGTTATATGCCTGACCGCCAGCCTCCTTTACCAATTTCATGAAACGTGTAGTGAACGGTCTGTAGACTAAATCGAAACCAGTATGTACCTTCTGATAGAAAGCGGTATCTTCAATAACTGCCTCATTATCTTTTGGAGCAAGCCCCACCGAGGTTCCCTGTATCGTGAGAAACTTTCCGTCAGGAAGCTTCGGATAGTCTGATAACAGCATGGGAACGATTATTTCACATCCAAAAGATTCGTTCACTTCATCAGCGACCTTCTGCGCCTTTTCAAATGTCCTGTTGAGCATATAGACTTTCTTTGCCTTCTTCGATGCGCACAAGTATGCGACCGCCCTCGACGCTCCGCCTGCTCCAAGCAGTATGATTTCTTCTCCCTCTATGCGAATGCCCTCGCTCTCCATCGCACGCTGCAGGCCGCTCATATCCGTATTGTAGCCCTTATATCCACCATGGGCACGGACCAATGTGTTGACTGCTCCTATCTTAGCAGCCAGTTCATCCACTTCCACAAGGCTTTTTATAACTTCGCTTTTATAGGGAACGGTTACGTTAAGTCCCAGAATATTCAGTGCATAGGCGCCTTTTACCGCATCCGCCACTTGTCCCTCTTCTACAAAAAAAGGTACATAGACCAGATTGTGTCCGCAATTCCTTGCCAATGTATTATGGATTGCCGGCGACATCGTATGTTCCACCGGATTGCCAATCAGGCCGCATGTTCTTGTTTTTCCGTCAATCATTTCCATAATCGGGTTCCTCCAATTTATACCAGTCAATATCCATCCTCATTACCATACCACTCATGATATCATAATACTCCCCTTTTTCGATATCATGTTCTTCAAAGCTGTCATTGTCCTCTGCACTGTAAATTATTTTTTCTTTCCACCAATCCTGATATTCTTCCAGCGATATCTCCTTTTTCCCTTTTCCATTTAAGAAATAATATACATCATACTTTTCCTCTCCCTTATTTATGCCGTAATCCCAGCGAATTCCTATTTCTCCATTGTATTTTATCAGATAAGCCTTGTAAGGTCCCCCGGTAGTGGCATGAATTACTTTTAAAACGCCATAACTGCACTGTATTACACAAAGTCTGTCGCGACCGCAATTAATAATCAATTCTTCTATCCCGTCCCCTGTTATATCCAGAAAAGTATATTGCAGAGGCTCTCTATCATTTATATATGTATAATATTTATCTATTAATTCCTCAATCGTATCGCTGACTATTTTTCCGCTTTTTATATTATTTTCATTCCTATAATAGCATATCTTTTCCTGCCCATTTAAAAACCTTATGAAAATTTCCCTCTGCTTCTGATTATATTCTTCCGGTGTTGTATCATTATCCACATAGTCTGCGGCTTCTGCGTCAATATTTCCTATGAAGTGATATGCATAACTCATTTGTTTCTCGGATTTCAAAATTCCATCTTTATACTCGGTCTGTCTTATTATGCTGCCGAAATCATCATATTCATTCTCATAATACTGAATAAGGTTACCGTCCTCATCATAATAGCTTTCTTTTATCGTTTTCCCTGATTCGTCATATTCTGTTTCTCTCCTGACAAGAATATTTCCTTTCTTATCACAGGCCATATATTTTATTATCCGGTCGTTTTCATCATATTCGGTTCTGCTTTGATAAGAAGCCGCCTTTTCATTATCATAAAGACAAAAAGCAGTTCCTCTGCCTTCTTCATATTCTTTTTCCCACATAAGGCTCTCAGTTTCCTTTCCCTCACAATTGACCAAGGCATAATTTGTCATGTTTTTCTTTTCGTCATACGTAT
>CAMWWS010000320.1 GCA_947178085.1 uncultured Lachnospiraceae bacterium
CCGGAACCGGAATACCATCTGGAATTAGGCTGGGCGGAATTATCCACCTGCACATCCACTACATTATCTTTCTCTTCTCCGTGCAGAAACGATGTAATATCCCATTCAAAAGGCGTATAGCCATAGACATGCCTTCCAAGTTTTTTCCCGTTTATCCAGACGCTTGCCAGCATGTAAACGCCGTCAAAACGTAAAAATACTCTCTCGTCTTCCGTAATGTCTTTACTGATGCGAAACCGCTTCCGATACCATCCGATGCCTGTCTCCACATAACCGCCGGAACCACAGGATGGCGCATTTTCATCAAACGGATAAAAAAGGCTCCAGTCGTGTGGAAGCTGCACTTTCTGCCAGTCTTCTACGTCATAATCACCGGGTATCATATCCTTTTCTCCATGGCTAAAATACCAGTCAAAGTTAAAACACTCCGTACACCTTGCTTCCTTACCGGATAAATACGCTTTCATCGCCTTTTCCTCCAAATATCGGTTTGAAAAAAGGCAGATATAACTCTGCCTTTTCTCTTCTTACATCATCGTTACTTCCTGTATGAGCAGTCTGCTTTCTCTCCTAACGGGTAGAATACCATGCTTCATACTGGGATTTAAATTCATCCTTTACGGTCTGTAAACCGGAGTCTTCACATTTCTTCAGCATTTCATCCAATGTTGCATCTACATCGTCTACCAGACCGAGCTCCAACATAGGCACATAATCATTTAATACTACTTTGATAGCCGCTACATAAGAATCAACCGGTGTCGTATCAAACACAAACGTAATTGTCGGGTTATTTTCTACTCTCTCTCCCCATGCGTCGGAAACTGCCTGCATACGAGGGTCAGCGCCTGCTTCATGCAAATCCGCATTTTTGATTGCCCATGATGCGGAAATTGCATATGCTGCGAAATCACTGGACTTATCCAATTCCGTATAGTTTCCTGCATCGTCGATACTGTAATGCTCTCCTTCGATACCGAGAATCCACAGTCTGTTCAGATAAGTATCAAATTTAAGAAGGTCAAGTATCATTGCCGCACGCTCCGGATTCTTAGAACCCGCTGCGATTGCCATATCATTGTTGGAGAATGCTTCACAGCCTACAAAGTGGTCTGTTGTCAAATCGTAAATTGCACAGTTAACGCCATCACTCTGCTCTGCCTGTCTTACATAAGTAATAACGGAACCGTTCCATGCAATGGAAGCGCCCTGCAATGCGCCGAATGCGTCATCGTCTGTTACCGTATTTGTCAATGCGCTGCGGCTCCAGCATCCTGCATCTGCCATTTCTTTCATATCTTTAGCATATTCACGGAAATAGTCTGTTTCATAGGACATTTTGATTTCATCTGATGTCGGAAGGTCACCGTCCCACTCATAAATCATATCAAAATAATCACTGTCCAGTGCAAGGAATGTATCATACTGCTGACGGTATACGTCCCAGAGCTCATTGTTATCTCCGGCAGCAGCAAGTCCGTAGATACCGCTCTCAGGTGTTTCTTTTTCAGCTATTGTTTCCATGAAGTTCTTATATTCATCCCATGTTGACAATTTACTGATACCATATTTATCTGCCAAATCCTGACGGATTGCTACAATCTTACCCATTGCCGCTGCTACATTAGACGGTACCGCGATTGTTTCTCCGGAAAGTGTTGTCTCACTCCAACTGTCCTTATCCTGATATTTGTTCGCCATAGGCATACAGTTTGCGATAAAATCATCACTTAATACATAGAAAGAACCTTTGGATGCCTCAGTATACATATAGCACCATGGCGCTGTGAAAATCAGGTCTACCTGCTCGCCGCCTGCCAGTACGAGAGAATACATCGTCTGGTAATCGCTCCAGCTCATGAATGTAACTGCAATATCCGTGTTGAACGGCTCAAGGTATTGATTGGTCAACTCAAGAATTCTGTCCCAGTCGTTCGGCGTATCACCAATCAGATACATATTTACCGTATAATGGTCGCTTAAATCCACTCCTGCATAGAAATCAGGAGATGCCACAATCTCACCGTCTCCTACTGCAGCCGGAAGTCCGTCCAGAGAAACCGCTGATGCGCTGTCACCCGAAGAACTGCCTGATGACGAATCGCTGCTTGATGCGGAACTGCCTGAGGAACTACCCGATGAGCTTCCCGAATCCCCTCCCGAAGAACCACAGCCGGCCAGTGTAGATATCACAAGCCCTGCTGCCAAAATAAGTGACAAAATTTTTTTCTTTTTCATACTTTCTCTCCTTTATTAAAAATTTTTATTTACCCTTTAACAGCCCCAATCGTAAGTCCCTTTACAAAATACCGCTGTACGAACGGATATAATAAAACAATAGGACCGGTTGCAATGACTGTCATTGACATCTTCATACTCTCGAGCGGTACTGTCGGAAGCGCCATACCGGATTTCTCCGCTACAATTCTCATTGCCTCCGCACTGCCGAGTACTCTTTGCAGATAATACTGCAGCATGAATTTATTCTCATCTGTGATAAACAGCATACAGTTGTACCAGTCATTCCAGTAAGCCAACGCTGAAAACAGGCTCAGCGTCGCAATCAAAGGTTTACTTAACGGCAGGATAAGTTTTATGTATATAACAATATCGCTTGCCCCGTCAATTTTGGCAGATTCCGTAAGCGCACTTGGAATGCCCAGCATAAAGGATTTCGCAATAATCATATTCCACACCGAAAACATTAACGGCAGGATAACTCCTATGTATGAATTTTTGAAATTCAAATAACGTACGCACATCATATACCACGGAACCAGTCCGCCGCTAAAGAGCGTCGTGAAGAAAAAGAAAAAGGAAAATTTGTTTCTCCACGGAAAATCCTGACGTGACAGCACATACCCTGTCATGGTAGACATCAGTACCGCCAGAAATGTTCCTACAACCGTAACGCCGATTGTCGTAGCATATGCTCTCACAATAGCCATCGGATTTTTCAGACACAAAAGGTAGCTTTGCAAACTAAGGTCCGTCGGAATCAGCGGATATCCGTTCCGAATCAGCGAAGCCTCATCCGTAAAAGAAGCTACAATGATTAAATAGAACGGCAGAAGGCAAATCAACGCAAAAAGACCGATTATGACATATCCTACAATATTAACCGAAAGTTCATCTTTGCTCATATGATGTTTCTGCTTTATCATAACTTTTGACACAATATTCCCCCCTTAATATAATGCGTAATCCGGATTCAGTTTCTTGACCAACTTGTTACAGAGCGTGATGGTTACCAGACAAAGGACTGACTGATAAAGACCTGCTGCCGCAGATACACCGATATCACCCGTATCAATCAACAGACGGAATACATAAGTATCAATAATATCCGTCATTGGCTGTAAAAGCGCACTGCTCCTTACGGTCTGATAGAATAATCCGAAATCGCCGCGGAAAATGTTTCCGATAGCTAAAAGTACCATAATCATCATCGTCGGTTTCAGTGAAGGGATAGTCAGGTAACGAATCCGCTGCCATGCGTTCGCGCCGTCAATTGCCGCTGCCTCAAACATCTCCTGATCGAGTCCCGTAATCGCTGCCAGATAAACAACGGAACCATATCCGGTACCTTTCCACAGCTTCAGGAAAATCAAAATCGGCGGCCATGCAGCCGGTGTATTATAGAGGTCAAAAGGATTCAAACCAAACCATGTCAGGATATGATTGAATACACCTCTTTCATAATTGAAAATATTGTACATAATAGCGCCCGCTACAACCCAGCTTATAAAATAAGGCAGGAACATAAACGACTGCGCTGTTTTCTTAAAATATTTGTTTGTCAGCTCGTTTAATAAAATCGCGCTTCCCATTTCACAAATAACACCCAGAGCAATAAAGGCGATATTGTAAAGCAGGGTATTGCGCGTTACCTGTCCGAGTTTTCC
>CAMWWS010000321.1 GCA_947178085.1 uncultured Lachnospiraceae bacterium
TTTCTGAACAGTATTTTTCCGAGATGTTGATAAGTTATAATAAAATGCTTTTTGAGCTTAGCACGTTTTTTGTTTATAACCCGGAGAGAAGAGAACGAATTAACAGGAATGTGACCACTTCATCAACTTTTGAGTATTTAACAAAGTGCGCATCAGAAATTATTATAACAGGAGCAGAGAATGGATATTTTATGCCTGTTATGCCGATAGAAGATGTCATGGCTTTTATCATAGCTTCTTTTGATGGCATTATACGGGATGTAACTCTTTCTAAATGTTATTTGGGAAAGAGTATGTTGGAATCAGGTGTTGATTTTAATGAGAAAAACTTAATCCACTGTTTATATATTAGCACCATGTCTTTGTTGGGAAAAAGTGATGAAATGAGGTAGCTTATGAAAAAAATAGTGTTGGCATTTATAATAATTGTATGGGTAGCATTGATGGGTATTTCAGTTCATGGTGCACAGGCAGCTGAGATGATGGCTAAGAGTTATGATATCAATGGCTACTCCATTGCTTACTATGAAAACAATAAAATTGTATTTCAGAATTATGGCGATGGAATCAGTGAAAAGTCTGTATTTGAACTTGCTTCCAATGGTAAGGTCATCAGCGCCTATATCGCTTTAAAGCTAGTCGATGAGGGAAAACTCAATCTCGAAGATAAAATTGCCTCTTTCTTAGATAGCAGTCTGATTACCGATGATGAAAGAATATGCGATATAACTTTGAAACAATTGTTATGCCATACAGCAGGTTTTTCCCCTTCTTTTGAATTGGGCATTGACAAGAAAATATATTCAGATCCCGGTGAAAAATTTTGTTATTCCGGAGTTGGATATATTTATTTACAAAATGTAATTGAAAATGTCAGTGGCATGACGATAGAACAGGCAGCGCAATATTATGTCTTTGAGCCTTTGGGGATGAATAACAGTACTTTTGAACATATTAAAACAGTTACTCCTTATATGACGCTATCTTCGGTTGTGATATATATATTCGCTGTTTTTATTATTGTCTTTATTGTACTTTTATTGCTTACTTTCATATTCGGGAAGTTAACAAAGTTCAGATTTTTTACTTATAGAAGCAGTCTGCCTGTTTGTTTCGTTATGGCAGGCATTGTGAACACATTGTTTCTTATGTTTGTCTTTGTATCGAAAGTAGTGGTTATTTTTTTGATATGTTTTGCAGTTATAGGAGTATCCTTATTACTTGCTCGGAGGAATGCTAAAATTTTTTATGCCAGCATACCAATCGTGATAATTTTCATTATGGTTTTAGGTTTTACAATTCCGGTTAGCATACCGGTTACAAATGATATCGTGGCAAAAACGCCAAATTGTGCATACACTTTAAAATCTACAAGCGAAGATATGGCAATATTCTGCAAGGAATTATTGAAGCAATATGATAGTGATGATGGAGCTGTAAAAGATATGTTTTCTGATGCTGTCAATATTGATCCCGCCAATAGCTGGGGTCTTGGCATTGCAATAGAATACGAAAGCAAAGGAGAAACTTATTGGCACTCCGGCATCAATCCCGGTTTCCAAAGTCTTTTTGTGTTATATCCTTTACAGGATAAATATGTGCTAGTTCTCACAAATAGTGACAATGGACTGTCATTTGCGAAAGAAATAGCAAAAGCTTTTTTAGAAATTGATGGATGTTGGGACATTAAAAGGTAAAAATGGGAATATCCTTTTAATATAAATGTACATATAAAGCGTGTTGAACACTAGCAAGAGCACACGGATTAACTGCATTTTGACAATTTTTAGTCATTGTTTTTCGTACGGATTTTCATAATCCGGACAAAGATATGTTTCACTCCATGTCATCATTGCCTGCAAAACAGGGAGAAAACTTTCGCCTAATGGGGTTAAAGAATACTCCACTTTAGGTGGGATTTCCTGATAAATCTCTCTATGCAGGAAACCGTCGTTTTCCAATTCCCGAAGCTGTTTTGTCAGCGTAGATTGCGTGATTCCGTCAAGTCGGCGCATCAGCTCGCCAAATCGTTGGACCTTGTAAAACGAAACATACCACAGAATTAGAATCTTCCATTTTCCCCCAATTACAGATTGCAGCTTGCTCATAGGTACACAGCGGGCAATCACATCAGATTTGTTAAATTTATTCTCAGCCATAATTCACGTTTTCCTTTCTCGTATTCTTGGAAACGCCTTTAGTATATTGCGTTGGCAAGGAAAAATCAAGATACTGTCAAATAAAATACATGGTATCAAAAATCATACTACTACTAAAAAAAGACAGTACTTGTTTCCACAAAAGTATCGGAGTATTTTAATGGAAAAGCAGATAATTGCAAAACCAAAATGAGATAAGGAGAGATGAGTATGCATTACACAGGAACAATATGGCGTCCACCCTATGAGGCAGCGTCATTACTATTGGAAGTTACGGCAGGCTGTACACATCATCAATGTAAATTCTGCACTCTTTATGCAGATATTCCATTTGCATTTCGAATGTCACCGTTGGAGGACATTGAGGCGGATTTAGCGGAGGCAAAGGAAGCATACCGCCGGTTTCCTCATCATAATGTATCGCGCGTTTTTCTAACAGGTGCAAATCCTTTTGTATTAAAATTTGACCGATTGATGGAGATTGCCAATCTGATTCATGATTATTTTCCGAAGGTGGTAACCATCGGCAGCTTCGCGAGAGTGACGGATATTACCCTGAAATCGGATGAAGAGCTTGCTGCGCTGTACAAGGCAGGGTATGACGGATTGACAATCGGTATGGAAACAGCAGATGATGAGGCGCTTCGGTTCATGAACAAAGGATATCTGGCAAGTGATATCGTAGAACAGTGTAAGCGGTTGGATCAGGCGGGGATACACTATAGTTTCTTTTATCTGACAGGCATATCCGGTGCGGGACGCGGAGAGATTGGCGCGAAAGCAACCGCGGATATATGTAATCAGCTTCACCCCGTTCGAATCGGGGCAAATATGTTGACAATTTATCCGGATTCTGCATTATATCAGGAAATGCGGCAAGAGAACTGGAAGGAGGAGAGTGAAATTGAGAAGTATCGGGAGATTCGAACGTTAGTAGAGAATCTGAAAGTTTCTACAGTTTTTGCGGCGTTAGGCGCATCTAACGCATTTCAAATACAAAGCGTTCTGCCAAAGGAAAAAGGGAAATTGTTAGCCTTTCTGGATGATGTTATAGAGAATGTGGGTGAGGAGAAATTACAGCGTTATCGAAAGAGTGTACATCATTTGTAAAGTAGGAACAAATTTACGGATTTACTAAGGAAGGAGGATTGATCATGCATTTTACAGGTAGAACATGGCGTCCGCCGTATGAGGCGCATTCCGTTATTATTCAGGCAACCTCAGGATGCACTTATCAAAAGTGCCACTTTTGCAATTTGTATCAGAATGAGTGCTTTCGTATGTCTCCGATGAATGAATTTGAGGAAGATTTAGCGGAAATCAAGCAATATCAGCCGCATGCAAGACGTATTTTCTGGACAGGCGCAAATCCCTTTGCCATGAGCTATGAAAACTTGAGGCTTCGTGCGCTTACGGTTCGGGATTATCTGATTAAATGTCAGACAATGGCAATGTTTGCAAGCATCAGGGATATTCGGAATAAAGAAGTCTGGCAGCTCAAAAAGCTGCGTGCTATGGGCATTAACGGTTTGAGTATCGGAACGGAAAGCGGGGACGACGAAACACTTGCATTGGTGGGAAAAGGATATACGGCGACAGATATTTTAGAGCAGTGCCGAAAGCTGGACGAGGCAGGGATTGAATATTATTTTGTTTATATGACAGGTTTGGCGGGAAAGGGCGGAGGACAGCGCAATGCGGTAAACAGCGCGGCATTATTTAGTCAGTTGAATCC
>CAMWWS010000322.1 GCA_947178085.1 uncultured Lachnospiraceae bacterium
TTTAGTAGGTTTTAGTGAAATGA
Organism: uncultured Lachnospiraceae bacterium; assembly: GCA_947178085.1. Next base: position 24 of record CAMWWS010000322.1, read on the forward strand.
AGGGATAAAAGTTGCATATCTGCAATCAACTGCAGCGGAAATGTAACATTTGACTTTACAAAATTAAGTGTTATTTTGCGATTTCCTGTTATAATAAAAGTGACTAAGAGGAAAATCTGATATGCAGGATAAGATGGAGGAAATTGATAAATGAGTACACTAGAAACCAATCTGGCATTGTTATTAACAATTCTGGAAGAACGTCAGGAAGAAATACAGAGTTATCTGCTGACGAACTTTTGTACAGACAATCCCTATAAGCCGCTAAGTAGTAGTGAGATATTAACAGAACTTGCTGAATCAAGGGTATGCTGCCGTGCTGGTGAGGGAGAAGATTTAGATAAAGTCCTTGATGAAATTAGTGACAGATATGGCTTATAAAAAGACCATTACTAATTGCGTTGAAAAATGGATGTAGACAAAAAGTACATATGAACTATTAGCGATAAAGACAAGCAGAAGAATTAAAGTAATCCCTGTGCCGTTTCTGGTATGGGGATTTTTTTAATATGGAAACGGATGGAACACTATAAAAACATCGACTATACAAGAAACATATATGAAAATTAAGATTATCCGACAAGGTTATTTCAAGGTATGGGGTAGGGGATATGGCAACATATCTGATACATTCAGGACACAGAGATTTATTTTTAGGAGGAATGAAAATGAATATAAAAAATACTTATACTGATTATAGAGATAAAACTCAGAAGGAAGATTTTACAGTTAGGCTTACAGAACCCATGCTATATGACAGGTTGCATACAATGTCAGCCGAATACTCGCTGTCTGTAGACACGCTTGTCAATATAGCTGTAAAGCGGCTGATTGATGATGTGGATTTTGTAAGAAATATTCGGCTCGGAAAAATTGGGTCAGAATGATATATCACATATCGTTGTCTTCAAAGTAGGAAAAGATAGTACGTAATACATTGACTGCCATCTGTTTTCTTTCTAATGGCTGGCAGTCAACGATTTGCTTAAATTGTTCTATGATATTAGAATCGGTATCAGATACATAATCGGATAGCAAATAATCAACAGTCACACCGAGTCTGTTGACGAGCCGCACAAGTGTATCTAAAGTAAGACTGCGTTCTCCGCGTTCAATAGCGCCCATATAAGTGTCAGAAATATCAATAGATTCGGCAAGTTGAGCCTGTGTAAGGTTTAAGCGTTGTCGTTCTTCACGGATTCTCTTCCCTAATTTCTTATAGTCCATATAATCACCCCGTGTTTATTTTACAGAGAAAGGATAAAGATAAGAAAAATCTATATGAGGTATCAAGTTTGACTATAAGGGGTATTTGTGATATATTCATAAAGAATGAAACATGGAAAAATCTATTTAAAGAATAGAGCTATGGTAAAGGAATTTCATGCATTATATGGCATTAGTGGCAAGCTGTTGTGATGAATATATCAAAATTCCAGTAGGACTTCAAATGATGTATTTGGACGAGCGAAGATAACTTTAAGGGGAGAAGATTATGACAAAATATAACATTTCTGGTGATGAGATTATTATTCCCACAGAAGTAGAAAATGAAAGGAATTTATTGCTTAGTACTGAGAAATTGGTTGAGCAGGCAGGAAATCGCTTTGACAGTTGGTATGCAGAGCAATATAGCTGTGAAAGTTTGATTAGAAACATCGATGAAATGTGGTATCCGGCACGCCGTTCACTTGTTGAAAAAGGAATAGAAATGTTAAATGCACAAGGAGTATATTCCTTAGATGAAGATATATTCATAGATAGATATGCAATGGAATGCGTTGATGATCTTTATAGTGCTGCATATGATATGCAGTTAAAAGTGCGTGAAGTCGAGAATCAAAAGCAGGAAGAATATTTATATAGACAACAGCGAAAAGACAGTAGAGGAAGGATGGTTGGAGGAGGATTTGGTTTGGGCGGAGCGTTAAAGGGGATGGCGACCGCCGGAGCTTTAAATGCCACTACCGGTATGGTACATTCCATAGGAAATGCGGTCGGTAATATGGGATCAAGCATTGCAGCCAGTTCTAATAAGGCATCCATACTTAAAGCTTCCAAAGAGCCTCTGAAAGAAGCGCTGCTTAGAAGTTTATGGAAGGTAGTTGGAGGCATCAGGAGGGCACTGGATCAGGAAGCAGGGATAAAGTGCAAGAGTGTAACAGATTCAGAATGTGATACGGCGTATGCCATATTAAATAATTATATCCAAAACCGAATCCCAGAAGAGCGGAAAAAGGAGCAGCTTTTGAAAGCACTGCAACTGGATCCATACAATATTGAAGCATATTATTACATATGGGAGGCATATGGAGATGCAAATGGTGATTTAAAAAAAATGTCATCCTATTTTGGAACAGGGCTTGAAGCGCATTTAAAGAACACGGCAGAGAAATATGGCGATGACTTATATGAAAAGGTTTGCGGACCATATGAAAAGTCATGGAATAAAAGGGAAACAGGGATACAGCTTGAAACGGAGATTAAAGATGCACTCGATAATATGATTCAATACTGTAAAAAATGTGAAATCACGGAAGATATGATTCCTGCAGTTGATAAGTGCAGGAAAATTTTGCAGGTTATCGATACTGATATAAGGACTGTCAGGGGAGTTACATATAATACCCGGGAATTAGCTGAAAATATTCGGGAGGATTATAATAGCTTCTATCATGCTCTGGCTGGTAAAAATATATTTGATGAAGAAGCATATGAGAATATAAAAGCAATCAGCTATAAAACACAAGAATTTGTTTCTAAATTGCGAAGCTTATTCGAAAGAGAACAGTATAAGCGGATACCGGAAAAGATATGTGAAAATATTGCTTATATTGTCAAAGAAAAGATTGATGTGGGAAATAGTGATGGTTGGATAGATATTCCCGGATATATAGGTTCTATTTCCGAAAAGGAGAGCATGGTATGCACGATAACCGGGATGCCTGTTGAAGAGATTGGATTAGTTCTTTTTGATAAATCTTCGAATGGGAAAGCAGGGATACTTATTACGAATTATCACTTTAGGATATATTCCAAAGGACTGTTTTCGAATGATAACCGGGCTTATCCGATAGAAAAGATAGAAGAAATCCAAAGTTTGGCAGAGGATGAATATATGCTGTTTATCAGCGGTCAAGAAGCTGTAACGTTCAATCTTAAACGGAAAAACCTGTCGACAGAAGAGCAGATTAGAATTGCTGAAATGATGAGTGAGGCGGTGGCGCTTGTAAATAACCTTAATCCGGGAAGCAGAAGGGAATTACACAGAATTTTAAAAGGTGTAGTACGATGTACATGTGGGATGAAATTACTGGTGAGTGAGAGAATATGTCCATCCTGTAAACGGATGCTAATGGATAATGGAGAATTTATTGAGACGCAACTCTGTCCAAATTGTAATAATTTTATCCCAGTCGGAAAAAAGTTTTGTTCTTTATGTGGCTTTAAACTTATAGATGTAGCAGAGAAAGATTCTATTATTTGTCCGGCATGTGGTAAGCAACTGAAGGCAGGCAGTAAATTTTGCATTCAGTGTGGAGTAAAAATACAGTAAAAAATGAGGAGAATGTATTTATGAGTAAAGTATGTATTAAGTGTGGTACGACATTGGAAGATAATGCTCTTTTTTGTGATGAATGTGGAACAAGACAACCAAATACGCAGTCACCGCAGCAACCGTTCCAACAGTCAAGTTATGGGCAAGCTACATCTGGGAATTGGCAACCAAAGTCAACAGAGCAGAATGAAGGAACATTGAGAAATTCTGGTGTGGGGATTGCATCTTTTGTTTTAGGGATCATTGCAATATGCACTCTTGGGTCTTTGGTTATTCCAGAGATTATAGGTATTATTTGTTC
>CAMWWS010000323.1 GCA_947178085.1 uncultured Lachnospiraceae bacterium
TTTTCCGATGCCGGAAAAGAGTGTATTACGCCAATATATTTTACCACTTCTTCAAGATTATCAGTAACTCCTATCGGTCCGAGTCTGAGGTGACATTCTGTTACCATATACCAGGCATCAGCAATCATTTCATTAACCAATTCATCAAAAGAAAACCTGTTATTGTCTCTATTTAGTTTTTTAAGAATCGCCTGAAACCAGAAAAACTTATAACAATTCGATGTATTGTCAAATAACCGGCTCAAATATCCGATATTTAGTTTTTCCGAAATTGGTAACTGCATGGTATGTCCCCCCTCGTATGTCATATTTTTGTGGTATTCACTTCTCCTACTGCTTCCCTGTAGCTTCTCCAGCCTTCCACGTTTCGCTCGGCGCACAGTTCCAAGTAATTTCCTTTCCATCCGATAGCGCCACAATGCTTCCCTGCTCATCTGTACGGAATACTTTTATCCCCATGCGCCTTAATGTATTCAAAGTCTTTGCATGCGGATGTCCATAGGCATTTCCCTCTGCGCAGCTAATGACTGCCCAAGTTGGATTCACTGCATTTAAAAATGCCTTTGAAGATGAAGTTCTGGAACCATGATGTCCGACTTGATATACATCTGCCGAAACAGAGAATCCATTCTTTAAAATATCGCTTTCCGCCTCTTCTTCCGCATCTCCTGAAAAGAGGAAACGATTGTCTCCATTCTGTAAAAGAAGCGCTATAGAAGCATTATTCGGAGTCTCGTAAACATCATTCGGCGCCAATATCGTAAACTGCGCATTTCCCAACGAATAGGAATTTCCAACAGTAGGCGTACTATAAGAAAGTCTTTTGTCATCCAACGCCTGAATCAATTTTCGGTATGTTTTATTATCCTTTTCAAAATTAGATATGAAAACCGTGTTAATCTGAAACTTCGTAATGATAACCGGAGCCGCCCCAATGTGGTCGGCGTCAGGATGGGTTAAGATTAAATAATCCAGTTTCTTAATTCCCTGCTTTTGCAGATAATTCTGGACTGCAGTTCCTTGAGAATCATCTCCGGTATCAATCAGCATTGCATTGTCACCGCATTTTACAAGTGTACAGTCCCCCTGTCCAACATCTATGAAGTGAACTTCCATGCTGTCAGCCTGTGTTGTCTGCTGCGATATTACAGGAACTGCACCATTGTCTGTTAGAACAACATAAAGCAATGCAATTATCATGACAATCGCCGCATGCCAAAAGCGTCTGCGTTTTTTATGTTTTGAGATTTTCTTTTTCATGTTTGCTCCTGTTTTTCCTATAATATTGCAAACATTACAGCAATTACGATTGCAGGCAGAACATTTGCGACACGGATTGTTTTGGGCCAGATTAAGTTCACTCCCACGCACAGGATTAAGACATTACCCACAAAAGCAATATTACTCAAAGCAGCATCGGTCATAAGAGGCGTCAACTGTCTTGCTAATATAGTAATTGTTCCTTGAAAAAGCGCTACCGGTATGGCAGAAAAAATACTTCCCTTACCAAGCGATGCCGTCATCATCATGATGATAATTAAGTCAAGGACAGCTTTCGCAAAAAGAGTATCATGATTTCCGCTGATACCATCCTGCATTGCGCCGATAACGGCCATTGCCCCGACGCATACGGTCAAAGAAGCGGAAACGAATGCGTCTATGAACTGACTGTCTCCCTGACTGCCGGTTTTATCCCGTAACCATTTACCAAATCGCTCAAGCCGCTGCTCCAGATTCAGTAATTCTCCAAATAATGCTCCCACAGCAAGAGAAATAATCATCATCATTGTACCCTGCGTATCCAAGTTGGCGCTCAGTTGTTCCGGGTTTCCCGATATTTTTACTACAAACATCTGTGATAAAGCGCTGCCAAGTGCCATTACGATGACTGCAAACCCCATTGCTTTTATAATTGTCTCCTGATACCGCTCTTTCAGGAAATTTCTTGATATAAGACCGCACAAGCCCCCAATAATGATTGCAAGTACATTGACTATCGTTCCTAAGCCTATCATCGAAGTTCCTCCTAAGCAGTCAAATTCCGATTAGTTGGTATCATTATAACCTGTTTTTAATGGGTACACAATTCCGAAAAGCTTGCGATATCTATTTTTAGATGAAAATATGTTAAAAGGCGGCAAAATCTGCCGCCTTCCAGACTGTAGACAAAAGTCAAAGAGTTCAAATAATATAATGCCTATGCAATATATTCTTTATTTCAATTTATCAAATCTTGCGCCCAAAAAATATTATGTATTTTCCATCTAACATACACGATATACAAACAAGTCCAACACATAAGAAGCATATTCCAATCCCTATACGAGACATTTTTGAATTATCATAGCCATATCCAATATATCCAAACACAATTCCTATTATTGCAACAAAAACTCCTATTCCAATAAAAAGTGTTATAATACTTAAAATTCCAATGGCAATAGAAATATACCCTGCTATTGGCTCAATCTTTTTCATTTATATTTTTCTCCTTTGTATTTTACTTACTGTATTATAACACTTTGTGTTTCATAATTGAAATCATAATCATCCCAATCTAAAATAGCGAATTTTGCTTCTGCAGTTTTTACAGAATTCATCGGTGTATTTTCCGCATCATCAGCCCATATTCCTATCCCATCACGTGCTTTCTTTCCGGGTGCAATTTCAATGCTACATACCGGATCTACCATAAATCCATTTATCGACATCTCCCTGACTTGTACCTCTAAAGTTCTGTTGGATTTATTTTCCACCATAAGATCAAAATCATATCCCCAAAAGCTTTCGCTAATACCCTGATAGGTTATGACAATATTATCATCTTGATATAATACATTATCGCTTTTATTATTGCTACTTTGCTTTGTTTCCTTTTCCTCGTTTTTTTCAGGTAGGGATTCAGCTTTTTCTTCCTGTTTTGATACTTCTGTCACTTTACTTTCTGTCGTAGTCTTGTAAATTTGAGCGGAACTATCTGACGTTTTGCTTGCCACATCCGCACTTTGAGATTTTCCATTATTATGTATTACAACAAGTCTTCCCGAATCAATATCTGATACATAAATATATACGGAGACTACAGCACCCAAAATAGATATTAATAACCCTGCCGTTGCAAATTTCTTATCTGACAAAAAATCCGTCAATCCGACAATCCCCAGCACAATTCCTACCACACACGGTATAATTCCTATGTACCATGTTGATGACAAAAGCCCTATGATTCCGAATATAAGTGACAAAATTCCTATAACTTCCATATTGTTTTCCCTCTTTTTCCAACATCCCTTTCATTTTCCCTATCTATTATATCTAAAATCCGCCCTCGTTTCAACTATTAGTTATATCTAACAATACTAATAGTTTGTTATAACTTTCCCACTATATGTTTACAATAAAAGAAACCAGAAAAATAGGAGAACATATGGACAGAGCAATTCTTGGAAAGCGCCTTCGTGAAGAACGCACCCGCTCCGGTCTTACACAGGAGCAGACAGCCGAATATATTAATGTTTCAACCGCTTATATCGGACTCATTGAACGTGGAGAACGTTCCGTTACTTTGGAAAAAATTATTCTCCTCGCAGAATGCTTTCATGTAAGCGTCGATTATCTGCTGAAAGACTTTCTCCCCTATGATTCTTCCACAGATGATAAACAAATGCTGCAATTATGGGGCCATGCTACGGAGGATGAAAAAGCTCTCATTTTATCTGTCATGAAATCCATTTTAAACCATAAAAAAAATTGACTTCGTATTTATTATATACGACGCCAATTTCAATTTGGTCTGCTGTCAGCCGACAAAGTATTATTTTTTTCCATTTCCCAAAATGTCGCTCTATACATGCAAATCCAGCATAATAC
>CAMWWS010000324.1 GCA_947178085.1 uncultured Lachnospiraceae bacterium
TAGAGCATGCGGATTTTATCATTGAGAGAGGGAAAACAATAGCTTTTATCGGCGCTTCCGGAGCAGGAAAATCAACTATGGCGGATATTTTGTTGGGACTCTTAGCACCGCAGTATGGTAAAATCTATGCGGATGGAATGAATGTATATAAGAATCTTTCCACATGGCAGAAAGAAATAGGATATATACCACAGTCAATTTACCTGTCGGATGATACGATTAGAAATAATGTGGCGTTTGGTGTGGATGAGAAAGAAATAGACGAGCAGGCAGTAATAAACGCCCTGCAGCAGGCACAGTTATATGATTTTATGGACAGCCTTCCGGGAGGATTGGATAATTATGTGGGTGACAGGGGTGTCAGATTGTCTGGCGGTCAGAGACAGCGTATCGGCATCGCAAGAGCGCTGTATCATGATCCGGAGATTTTGATATTGGATGAGGCAACCTCAGCGCTTGACAATGATACGGAATCTGCTGTTATGGAAGCAATAGAAAAGCTTCATGGTGAAAAGACTATGATCATCATTGCTCACAGGTTAACAACCATACAGAATGCAGATGTAATTTACGAAGTTGAGAACGGCGAAGTAAAGAGGAAAGAAAAGCAGGATGTGTTGAAATAGAGCAGAAAACACATGAGGAAATATAGATGAAAAGAATGATAAAAGATATTTTGGCACAGATTGACTACCTGCTTTATCGGACAGGGATGAAAAAATGCCATATTAAAGTTCATAGCGTTAAAGAAACAATAGATGAACTAATTCACACAAATAAGAGCATGATAAGATTCGGTGACGGAGAAGTTACGATGATTCGGGGAAGAAGCCTGAAACTGCAGCAGGTAGAACCTGAAATTATTGATGGGTTAAAAAGACTGTTGGCATATGAACATGAGAACATGTTTGTTACCATTCCGGAGATATTTGACGATTTGTCCATTTATCGAAAAGAGAGCAGACAGTTTTGGAAAGATCATTTACTTTTTTCACGAAAAATATATGAGAAATATTGTAATCCGGTCAGAGAATATTACAACACTTCCGTTTCCAGATTCTATTATGCGCTGGAAGATAAAAGCGTGTGCAGACAGCAGGCAGAAAGAATTAAGGAAGTCTGGAGAGATAAAGATGTTGTTGTTGTAGAAGGAGAAAGAACGCATAATGGTGTAGGGAATGATTTGTTTGACAGTGCAAGAAGCGTGGAAAGAATTATCGGACCGAGCAGTGATGCCTATAAAAAACTGGATGAACTGTTTGCATATTGTAAAGAATATCCAAAGGACAGATTGTTTTTGGTTTCCTTAGGCGTTGCGGCGAAATTCTTAGTTGAAAAGCTCTTTTTAGAAGGGTACAGAGCGCTTGATATCGGCAATTTGGATATGGAATATGAATGGTATCTTAATCAGGCAAAGCATAAAGAAAAAGTACCCAAACATGATATTATTGGGGAAGAGGCAAACAGAAATGCCGGATATCATGAATATCTTGCGCAGATAAAGAAGATATGCTATTGACGATTCCTGGGGGTATAATTGTATTATGAAAGTTTTATATATGTCTCATAGATATCATACGAATCAAACAACCATTATGAAAGGCTGGAAAGAAAACGGACATGAGGTGCGGTTTTTAAGTCAATATACTGGTAAAGTGGAAGATTATACGTATGTACAACCTATTGTAGTAGGATATTCCCGCTTATTTATGGCATTTGATTATATTTATGTACATTTCCTAAAGAGAAAAGATCCTTTTGCTATTGATATGAAACTAAAATGCGGGATTCCCCCGCTGTTTAAGTTGGCAAAATACATTAAGGAGTTCGAACCTGATATTGCGATTATCCGTGAGCGCTCTATCTATACAATTTGCATGAATGCTATCTGTAGACACTACCATATTCCGACTATACTTTATAATCTGAGTCCTGTCTGGGATAAGCCGAAGAAAATGGATCTGGCACATAAAATTGTATGGAAACTGACACCGAAGTACCGGATGACACCGACGAATCTGGTGGGAATTGATTTTACAGGGCTTGAAAAAGATGAATACGGATATTGGGCGCCGTTTTTAATGGAGCCGCAGGTAGCGCCGGATGAAAGAACCTATTTTACAAATGGATGCATCAATATTTTTTGTATTGGAAAATATCAGGAACGAAAAAACCACCAAATGATGATAGAGGCGGTAGAGGAACTGCTTCCGCGATACAATCTTCATTTAACGATTGCAGGAGAAATATCCAATACCTTTCATGAGGAGTACTATCAAAAGGTAGTTAATTATGTTAAAAAACACCAATTAAAAGACAGTGTCACCTTTTTAGTGAACTTAAACAGGCAGCAGGTCTCCGAAGAGTATAGGAAAGCCGATGTGTATGTGCTTCCAGCAACGGGCGAGCCGGCGTCTATTACGGTGATTGAGGCAATGGCGCATTCCATACCGGCTGTCAGTGGCACTGACAATGGCACTGCAAGCTATATAGATTACGGAAAGACAGGCTATGTCTTTGAAGATAATAATAAAGAAGACTTAAAAGATAAACTGGAAAAAATTATTTGTGACAAGGACAATCTAAAAAAAATGGGAGCAGCAGGGTATCAGCATGTAAAGGATAATTTTCAATTCAAAAACTATTATGAGCGGATAGAGGAAATTCAGGAAAGACGAAAGAAAAATAGCATGGGAGGCTGCTTTTCATGAAGTGTGCAGAGAGTAAAAAAAGATATGTGCAGATACTTATTTTACTTTTAGTAGGGACAGCGTTCTACTTATTTTCCGGTCGAGAATGGATGGCGCTGGAAAAGGATTCTCAAGTATATCTGGATATCACAATAGGCGATGTTGGGGTTATGCCAATATACCCATTATTCTTGTCTGTCGTAAAATATATTTTTGGTGAAACTTTGTATCTGGATGCTGCAGTTGTGATACAATCTATTATCGCCATGCTTGCTACCATGATTTTTGTATTATATTTGCAATATACTTTTCGGTTGAAATTTATAGAGACGATATTGTTTTATATTGGTGCGATGCTGCCATTTGCGATTGACCTTCCCAGAGTATGTGTCACTCATCAAATGATAACAGAAAGCCTGGCGTTTCCCTTTTTTTATATTTATTTTATGTTTTTAATGATGTTTGTATTATCCTGCATAGGAAATTGGGTAATTGTTACTACAGGAATGGCTGTTTTTATGGCGTTGACCAGAAGCCAACTGATTTTTTTATTCATTGTTACAGCAATTTTTTTTGTAGGTACAGAGTTTGCCAGAGACGGGAGGAGTAAAAGTATAAAAAGGTGGATAAAGGCAGGACGAAATATTCTGTTTAGCATAGTGGCAGTGTATTTGTTAGTATTGTTTGTTTATCAGCTCCGGGGGAGTTATTTTGCATATGTGCATCCAGCTGACAATAACCGGAATCAGAAGATAGCAGTATCAGAAAGTAAAAATGAGAAAAAAGAAAATGTATCTTCGGCAGAATCTGAAGAAATAAAGAATCGGGAAACAATGTCTCAAATGACACATCTTATTATTATTAGAGGATTTTTTGAAGCTGATGAAGAAGATGTTGTATTATTTGATACGCTGGAAATGCAGGAAATATTCAGGCGAGTATATGACGAGGCAGATAAAAGACAGTATCGCTATGAATATGCGACTCCGGGTCTGTTTATGTGGAAAGATTTAGTGAAGGATAAGCTCGTAAATGCAGCTAACGAGGCAATTAATAATTATTTGGACGAAAATCCGGAGGTTCAAATAGATAAAGAAAAAGTTATGAGAGAACTGGGAATGAAGGTGCTGCTGAAGCATTTTGACAGGTATCTATATCATTCTATTAGATTAATG
>CAMWWS010000325.1 GCA_947178085.1 uncultured Lachnospiraceae bacterium
TTTACCACAAATATCAAAGAAAGAAAACCACTTTGTTAAAATTTTTAACGCAATATCGTTGTTGTGTACAAAATAATGATTATTTTACTGTTACTATATGTCACGAACGTAGGTAAAATAAACAAGAACGGGGCTCATCGCAAGCGTAATCGCTCCGTTCTTGTTTATTTTACCTACGTTCTGGTTATAAATAGTGTTTCACAAATGCTAATTTATATTTTTATTGTAAGGAAACTTATATAATGATAAAATATTTATAAAAGAATTGATTCTGAATATACACAAAAGAGAGGTCTGATTGCATATGTTACCCATTACGGTCTGTATGATTGCCAAAAACGAGGATATACATATTGAAGAGTGTTTGAAGAGGCTTCGCCCCTGCAAATTTGAAATTGTGGTTGTCGATACCGGTTCTGTAGACAGGACAGTGGAAATTGCCAAAAAATATACGGATAAGGTATATCATTTCGATTGGTGTAATGATTTCAGCGCAGCGAGAAACTATTCCGTAAGTCAGGCTTCAAACGACTGGGTTTTAATAATTGACTGTGATGAGTATCTGGAAAACATTAATCTTGCCGATATAGAGTATACTCTGAAAGATAACTGCTCCTACGCCGGAATGATTGTACGTAATAACCCCTATATCATTCAGGGAGTACGTTCCATCATGACTGAGCGTATCGCCCGGCTCTTTAACCGTAAATACTGTCATTACGAAGGCAGCATCCATGAACAGGTAATGACTCTTGACGGCAAAGAGCCTGAATCATTTCAACTTCCACTGACATTTTATCATGAAGGATATGTAGCAGAATCAGAAAAGCGGATGCGTGCTACCCGTAATCTGGAAATGCTTCTCCGCGATCTGGAGTTAAAGGGTCCTGACCCGTATATTTATTACCAGCTTGGGCAGAATTATCTTTCTCTTAACGATATGGAAAAAGCGATACATTACTATAAGTTAGGACTTGGACTTGACGCCAATCCACATACCGATTTCGTTCAGAGTATGATGGAAACATACGGCTACTGCCTGATTGAACTTGCTAAATATGACAAAGCAATGAGCTTAAAGGAAAAATATGACCTTTTTGCAAACCGTGCAGACTTTGTCTATCTTATGGGCATGATATATATGAAAAAAAGCATGTGGGAACAAGCAATTTCAGAGTTTAAAAAGGCAACCACTATGTCCGAGTTTTCACGTAAAGGAGTCAACAGTTACCGCGCTTACTACAATATTGCCAGCATATATGAAACATTAGGAGATAAAGAAAAAGCTAAAGAATATTATAAAAAATGCGGCGACTTTAACGAAGCCGTCAAAAGATTGGAAGAACTATGACCACACTGCCGATTTCTGTATGTATAATTGCAAAAAATGAAGAACAACATATCGAAGAATGCTTGAAAAGGTTAAAACCATACCATTGTGAGATAGTTTTCGTTGACACAGGTTCTACAGACCGTACTGTGGAAATTGCCGCAAAGTATACTGATAGAATCTATCACTTTGACTGGATAGACGATTTCAGCGCTGCCAGAAACTATGCTCTTTCTCAGGCAGGCAATGACTGGATACTTAGTATTGACTGCGACGAATATTTGGAATCAATAGATGCAGATGCTCTCCTATTATTGATAGAACAGCATTCTTACGATGTAGGGCAGGTTCTGATTCGCAATCGTTTCACGCAAGGCGGCCAGTCCTCAGTCGAAAATGTTCGCGTCAGCCGCTTTTTTAACAGAAATTATTATCATTTTGAGGGCGCCATACATGAACAGGTGGAAAGAAAACACTCCGCCAGCAACAGTGAGCATATCAGTAAAGTTATAAATCCGCCCAAGAAGTCATTTACTGCTCCGATTACTCTCCTGCATGTCGGTTATGATGGTTCCGAGGCAGAAATGCGAGAGAAATCCCTTCGTAATATTGCCTTATTGGAAAAAGAACTTGAATCCACAGGAGCCGATGCTTATCTTTATTATCAGTTAGGACAAAGCTGTATGAGGCTGAATGATTATGAAAAAGCTTATGAATGGTTCAACCTCGGTCTTTCCATGGATGTTGACCCTGCTCAGGGTTATGTTCAAAACATGGTTGAATCTTACGGCTACTGCCTTCTTGATTTAAAACGCTATGCAGAGGCATTACAGCTTACAGGTATTTACGATATCTTTGCCATTAGGGCAGATTTTGTCTTCTTAATGGGTCTTATTTATATGAACAATGCAAAATTTAACGAAGCCATCGAAGAATTCAAAAAAGCTACCACGATGACACAGTATTCCGTTGAAGGAGTCAACAGTCATCGCGCTAATTATAACATAGGCGTCATCTATGAATGTCTCGGCTATACAGGTAAAGCATATGAGTATTATACGAAATGCGACGCGTTCGAACCCGCCAGGAAGCGGCTGCTACATCTTGATACTACAGAGCAGAAATAATGGAATTTGAAAGTTGATTAAAAAGCAAAAATATGTCATACTGTCTATATGAAGATATTATTTATTGAGTGGGCAAGTTTCGGAAATGAAGATATGAAAGAGGCGTTCTGCAAAGAAGGTCATACTCTTGTATGCTTTCCTTTTTCCAATAAAGATTCCAGACGTGACGAAGCGATAGAATCCGAACTTGCATCAGCCCTGCACCGTGAAGTTCCCGACGCGGTATTTTCCTTTAACTACTTTCCTGTTATTTCCAATGTCTGTCGAAAAGAAAATATACGCTATATTTCATGGATTTATGACAGTCCTTATGTAATGCTGTATTCATATACTACAATTAATCCCTGTAATACAATTTATGTATTTGATAAGGAGCTATATCTTGAGTTTCATAAAGCGGGAATCCAAACGGTACACTACCTGCCAATGGCCGCTAACGTAGAGCGTTTGGATATGATTAACTCTGCCATTATGTCAGAAAATATCATAAAACCTTTATATGATATCTCATTTGTCGGTTCGCTTTATACTGAAAAACATAATTTCTTTGACAGAATGACTAATTTATCCGATTACACAAGGGGATATCTTGATGCATTGATGTCTGCTCAGATGCAGATACAGGGATATAACTTCATTCAGGAGTCCTTAGGTCCTGTTATGCCAGATTTGTATCAGTCACTCCCGATGGACCCAAATCCGGATGGCGTAGAGACGAAAGAATATCTATATGCCCAATATGTTATCAACCGCAAGATAACAGGGCTGGAACGAACCGGCTTAATAAAGGCAATTGCACAGAAATATAAATTTGACCTTTTCACCCACGACCCTGATTTTACATTACCTAATCTGATTAACCACGGCAGTATTGAGCCATACAGGGAAATGCCATTAGTATTTAAACAAAGCAGAATCAATCTGAACATCTCCCTTCGCAGTATAAAGAGCGGAATTCCACAGCGTGCTTTTGACATCATGGGCAGCGGAGGCTTTCTGCTCAGTAATTATCAGAATGATTTTTATGATTATTTTAATCCGGGAGAGGATTTTGAATTTTACGAAAGCGAAAAAGACTTATTAAATAAAATTGATTATTATCTATTGCATGAAAATGAACGGCTTGCAATTGCCGCAAATGGACATAATAAGCTTGCCGCAGAGCATACATACCGCCACCGTGTACAGGAAATGCTCCGGTGATTAATTACTAATCAATATAAAGGAGACGCATATGATACCTATTTCAGTTTGTATTATTACCAGAGATGAAGAAAACAGAATCGGCAAATGTCTGTCGCCGCTTATACCATACGAATTTGAAATCATAGTTGTTGACACCGGCTCTAAAGATCGCACTAAAGAAATTGCCCTGCAATATACG
>CAMWWS010000326.1 GCA_947178085.1 uncultured Lachnospiraceae bacterium
CTGCCGGGAAACACACAGCTTTAATGCTTTCATTTGCTCCAAGATGATCCGCCTCCTCATCCTGTTTTCTGAGTCCGTGAGGTCCGTCCGAAACCATGCTTGCCGGAATCCCTAAACGCTCCACAGCTTCCGTATGCCAGAAATCCGCGCCTGAGCACATTGCGGCTTTTTCCTCCAATGTCATTTGTGCGACTAATTCTCTTATTTTTTCCAGTGTCATCTTAGTACCGTTCTCCTTTCCCAACCTGCGTCTGCCATATTCAACCAAACGTTAATTTAAGCATCACTTTCTTATAAAATATTATACAAAAGCGCTCATTACACTGTCAATGCTGTTTCCTCCGTGTTATAATCAAAACAAATATAACGCATCTTTAAATTCACGGAGGCAAAGCGGTATGCAGCAATATGAAACGGTAACGCAAATCAGGGAAAATATAAGTAAAGTTTTTGTTGGAAAAGAAAATGTGATTGAAAATATATTAATCTGCCTTCTGGCAGGCGGACATGTATTGCTTGAAGATGTTCCGGGCATAGGCAAAACTACGGTGGCGAAATGTTTTGCACAGGTCATTGAGTGCAGTTTCGGAAGAATACAATTTACGCCGGATACGCTGCCGGGAGATGTGACAGGTATTTCCATTTATAATATGAAAACCGGAGAATTTGAGTACAGGGAAGGCGCCGTAATGAATCAGATTCTACTGGCGGATGAAATCAACAGAACAGCCCCTAAGACGCAGGCAAGTCTTCTGGAAGCAATGTCTGAAAATCAGGTAACGGTAGACGGAAACGTTTATCCGCTTAAACAGCCTTTTATGGTAATCGCAACACAAAATCCGGTGGAATATCTGGGGACTTATCCATTGCCGGAAGCCCAGATGGACAGGTTCATGATGAAACTGACTATCGGTTATCCGGACAGGGAACAGGAAATAAAAATGGCGTCGCAATTTCTTAAAGGTGTAACTGCCGATAAAATACAGCCGGTTTGTAATGCAGAACTCATTGAGGAAATAAAGAAAAAAGTGACCGAGGTAACGGTTAAGGAAAATGTGCTCGGATATATTGAAGATATAATCGAATTGACAAGAGAAGAAAAAAGATTTGTAGTCGGCGCCAGCCCCCGTGCAATGCTTGCGCTTGTCAGGGCTTCCCAAGCCAAAGCATTTTTAGATGGCAGGGATTATGTGAAACCGGATGATGTGAAGGCGTTAGCTATGTCTGTACTTCTTCACAGATTAAGTTTGTCATCAAAAGCAAAGATTGAAAAGGAAGATTCTGCGAAAATCTTAAACAGCCTGATCATTAAAGCCAGAATACCTATGTAAACAGGAAAAGAGGATATGTCTGATATGAAAATGCGCAGATTCATTTTTGCTATTTGTTGGATTTTGTCATTAACGACAATCAGCTTTTATGGAGGAACGGTGAGTTACGGAATCTTTTTTGCTCTTACCCTTATTCCGTTTATCTCGTTCCTTTACATAGCCTGCGTATGGTTTCGCTACAAAGTTTATCAGGAAATCGGAACCAGAAATATCGTATGCGGTCAGTCGATACCATATTATTTTATACTGCAAAATGAAGATAAATTTGCTTTCGCAGGAATAAGAATTTTATTTTTTTCAGATTTTTCTTATATGGAAGAACTTCCCGAAGAAATAGAGTATGAGCTGCTGCCGGGTGAAAAATATAAATATGAAACTCATTTTGTATGTAAGTACAGAGGCGAATATGAAGTCGGGATCAAGGCAGTTGTAATTACTGACTTTTTCAGGCTGTTTTGTTTTAAGTCCGCAGTAAAAGAAACAAAAAAAGTAATAGTTTCACCTAAATTGATAAAAGTATACGAGCTTAACAGTATTTCCGATATAAGTGTAATGATCCAGCGAGAAACCGTAATAGGAACTACTGAGCAGGACACCATCACACGGGAATATTTGCAGGGTGACACACTTAAGCAGATTCATTGGAAAGCAACGGCAAGAAATCAGAAATTAATGTCAAGGGGATTACACGGAGAAGAAAAAAGCGGTGCAGTTATCTTTTATGATACGCAAAGATACCATAAAGATCCTAAGACTTACCTTCCGATAGAAAACCGTATTTTAGAAACCGTGTTGGCGCTTGTCTATTTTCTTTCCGAAAAAAATATACCTGTGCTGGCTTACTGTAATCAAAATGAAATAAAGCAGAGTAATGTAAATGGAATGAGCGACTTTGAAGAATTTTACGAGAATGTCAATAGAATAATTTTTGATAAGAATGAGGATACAAAATGCAGTATCCGCTTTATTCTTCAAAACGGGGCAGTAATGGGTAAGCAGGTAATGTTCTTTGTCCTGCATAAGATAGATCATGAAATTCTGGAAATGACGAAACCGCTTTCAGAAAACGGTATTGTAACTGTTTTGTATGTGATTACCGACAAAAATATTGAAGACTTCCGTATGTTGAGCGATGCAAACTTAAGGATCATTGCAATTGCGCCGCAGGATGAACTGGAGGAAGTATTGTAATGAAGAAAAACACAAGCGTTGTCATCGATTTTTTATATTACTTACTGTTTGCCGGTCTTCTTTCCGGAATAGCGGTATTATATTGCTCTTCCTTCCTTGGTATTTCGGAGCTGACACGGGTGCACTGCCTGATATTGCTTTTGTCCGTTACCCTCTTATCATTTATTAAAGAATTGAATAAACGACAGCGGTTTTATGCAATAATATCAGGAATTATTCTTTTGGTTTTTCTTTTTATCTCAATTGGCAGGGAAAAATGCCTGCATTTTGTACAAAGCGTTCTGTGCTTACCCTTTAATAAAGATATAGGCATTATGGAAGAAAACATCCCGGCTGAGTTCATATGGATATTTCTTATTGCAGCAGCAGCATGCATTTTACAATTTTTATTAGAGAAAAAATTTCTATTTAAAATCGAATTAGCTTTTGCTTTAATAGTGTGGCTGATTTATGCATTGTTCAGCAAACAGCATATATCAGAAGCAGAAGTCGCTCTTCCTTTATTTTACTGTGTTTTGGTTATAATCGAATGGATTCAGAGCACGTGGAAAAAGCAAAAAAATGAAAGTGCCAGGCAATATATACTTTGGATAATGCCATTTTTGATTTTATATATAAGCCTTTTATGCCTGATGCCGGCACCTGAAGCTCCTTACAACTGGCAATGGGTGAAGAGGATTTATCATAATGCAGAAGAAAAAATGACGATGTATATAGATAATATTATGAATGGGAGTAATGAAGATTTAGACTCGGCAGTTGCGGGTTTTTCCGAGGAGACAGGTCTTTTTTCCGAAATCAGAACAGAACAGAAACCGCTGATGAATATAAAAGTCAGAAGCAATCAAAATAAGTCGCTTTATCTTGCCGGGAAAGTTTATGATACTTTTGACGTTCGGTCATGGGAAAGTCTGAACCGGGACACTGACTTCGGAAAATCATTTGATTCGGCAGAAACAATATATGCATTGGAATTATATTCGGAAAACAGCAATGGAAATTATTTTAGGAGCATTCCGGTTGAGGTAAAATATCAATTTTTTCATACAAACTATCTGTTGGCGCCTTCCAAAACATGGGCTGTAACAGGAAAGGAGAAAACAAAACAATATTATCAGGAAGGAACTGATTATTTATTCTATGACAAAGCAGGATATGGAGCAGAATATTCACTACAATATTGTCAGTTAAACATGGACCGCGAAAAGATAAGAGATTTCCTTCAATGTAATTCAGGGGATAATGAGAATATATGGGAAAAAACAACATCAGAATACTTAGGCAAAAAAGTAACTCTTGAAGAGCTTTATGCGTAC
>CAMWWS010000327.1 GCA_947178085.1 uncultured Lachnospiraceae bacterium
AGGCAATACTCAAGTCTTTATGCTGGGTTACAGACACGTGCCAATGCATTAATGAACTTAGGAGATAATAAATCTACATATTTGTATTGGATTGATGCATTAGGCGTTGAATATCTGTCATACATTCAAGAGCTCGCCAAGAAAAAAGGACTTTCTCTTCATATAGAGATTGCAAGAGCGGATTTGCCGACTATAACCGGAATTAATCGTGGATTCTTTGATGATTGGGGTGAAAATAAATACAAAGAATCTAAGTTGGATGATATCAAGCATCATGATGTGGGTGGCTTTGATTACAGGAAATGTAAATTACCAATTCACCTTGCGGATGAGTTGGATGTAATCGAGGAAGCAATCAATCGTGCCGCAACTGAGCTTGCTTTTCATAATTACAAAAAATTTATTATTGCAAGCGATCATGGCGCATCTCGTCTAGCGGTTTTGGGACAACACGCAGAGAAGTACGAAACTGATACAAAGGGCGAACATTCGGGGAGGTGTTGTAAATACTTTGATGGGTATGATACGAAAAATGCTGTTGCGGAAAATGACTATGTCATTTTGACAGACTATGGTAGGTTTAAAGGCGGAAGGGAAGCTAATGTTGAGGTGCACGGTGGCTGTACTTTGGAAGAGACGGTTATTCCGATTATTGCATTATCATTAAAAACCCAAGCAGAAGTTCAAATTGTCGTAATGAAGCCAGAAGAACTTACAATTGATAGAAAAAACGGAGTTGTGGTTTCTGTTTATATATCTGATATTGAAACCCCCAATGCTGTGCATATGGAGATTAAAGGTAAGTCCTATGTTGCTACGCAAACTAGCAAATCTCACTATCAATTCCTATTAGATGATATTAAGCGTTCAGGAAACTATGAGGCGAGCATTTTTGATGGCTCAAATTTAATTGGACGTATAAAATTACATATCAAAGGTGCTGTCGGTTCATCAAAAACTGACTTTGACGATCTTTTTTAAGGAGAAAAGTATATGAATTATACAGATAAATTGAGAGACTGTTTTGATGAAATGGTCGTTTACAAAGATTTGAAAAAGACGAATTTCTTTTCTGCGCTGAGTTTGCCGGCATTTATGCGTGATTGGCTTCTTAGAAAATTTGAGGACGAGGAAGGTAACTTTGATAAAGATGAATTAGCGCGCTTTGTGAAGAAATTTATTCCACGTAAAGAAGATTGGAATTCAATAAAAAATAAAATTATTGTAGAGCGACAACAAGTTAAATTCTTAGCTAAAATTTCTGTAAATATTGATATTCGCACAAGCGAAGTCTCTTTTGCGTTGCCTGAATTTGGACTTGGCTTTAAAGAAACAATTATTGAAAATGATGTTTGGGAAGGGTGCAAAGAAGATCTTGTAAAGGGTAGAGATATTTGGGGAATGATAGAACTTGGATATCGTACGCCAGACGCTTTTGATGTGGAGTTCGAATATGAAAAAAGTAAATCAAAAGCAAAAGCTTCTAAAGATGGCAAGATTAAATTATTATCATTTAGAAATTTCTGCCCCTATGAAATTGATGTAGAACAGTATAAAGAAGCTCGCAAAGAGTTCACAACGGAAGAGTGGATTAATGTTATTTTGGGAGCAGTGGATTATAATGCCGAAGGCTATAAAACTGAAGAAGAAAAGCTAACGATGCTTACTCGGCTGTTACCATTTATAGAAAAAAGGTTGAACTTAATTGAACTTGCGCCTAAGGGAACGGGTAAATCATATTTGTTTGGAAATGTTAGTAGATATGGTTGGTTATCGAGTGGTGGCATAATGAGCCGTGCAAAGATGTTCTATGACCAGAGTAAGCGAAGGGAAGGTTTGCTTGCCGGTAGCGATTTTGTTACGCTTGACGAAGTGCAAACTATATCTTTTACTGATACTGACGAAATGAGAGCCGCATTAAAGGGTTATTTGGAGCAAGGTACTTTTACTGTTGGCGATTATAAAGGAGTTGCCGAAGCCGGAGTTATTCTTTGCGGAAATATAAGAAAAGAAATAATGGACGCTGATGGATACGGCAACATGTTCGTCGAATTACCTGTTGTGTTCCACGAGTCTGCATTAATAGAAAGATTTCACGGATTTATAAAAGGCTGGAATATTCCAAGAATGAACGATGATTTAAAAGTTGCTGGCTGGGCCTTAAATTCAGAATACTTTTGCTCCATAATTCACGAATTGAGAAGCGATTTGACATATCGTTCCGTAGTAGACGAATTAATTGTTGTCCCCGACTCAGCGGATACTAGAGACACAGAAGCGGTTAAAAGAATAGCAACAGCATATTTAAAGCTGCTATTCCCGCATGTTCAAAACGCTAAAGATATATCCGCATACGATTTTAAGCGTTACTGTTTATCAAGAGCGATGAGAATGCGTGATACAATTCGTTACCAGTTAGGACTTCTTGACAAAGAATATGCAGGCAAAGACTTACCAGCATTTACAATTTCAAAAGAAGATTGATGGAGTTAAAATGGAAAGCAAACAATGCTATGTATGCAGCAAAGAATTATCAAAGAACGAGATTGGATTAACAAAAAAGCTTATCGATAAAAAAGCAAATAAGTTTTATTGTCTGTCTTGCCTTGCTGAATATTTGGAAGTAACAGAAGAAGAACTGCTGGCAAAAATTGAAGAGTTTAAAGAAGAAGGTTGCACTTTATTTAAATAAGGGATAAGAATGAAGCAAATGATTTATGCCGATAATGCGGCAACGACAAAACTTGATATTGAAGCATTTGAGGCAATGAAACCATATTTGCTTGAGGATTATGCTAACGCTTCGCAGCCTTATTCTTTTTCCCGAGGCGTCAAAAAAGCTCTTAAAGATTCGCGTGAGATCATAGCTAAATGCATCAACGCTGAACCCGATGAAATCTATTTTACGTCAGGAGGTACGGAAAGTGATAACTGGGCGATTAAAGGAATTGCATATAACAATTCTATTCGTAAAACAATAATTACAAGCAATATAGAACACCGCGCCATTCTAAATTCTTGTAGGCAAATTGAGCGATTGGGTGTTCCTGTTGCTTATTTGCCGGCTAATGAAGAGGCAATAATTACTCCTGAGATTTTGAAACAGTTTATAACTAAACAAACGAAACTTGTTTCAGTAATGATGGCTAATAATGAGGTTGGCTCTATACAGCCCATCAAAGAATTGTGTGATATTGTTCATGACTATGGCGCAATTTTTCATACGGATGCGGTGCAAGCAGTAGGACATATCCCTGTGGATATTAAAGCATTGGGTGTAGATCTTTTATCTGCCTCGGCTCATAAGTTTAATGGGCCTAAAGGGGTTGGTTTTCTTTATATAAAAAAGGGAACTAACATTGCTGAACATGAAGTCGGTGGACATCAAGAGCAGGCGCTGCGCGCTGGCACCGAGAATGTAGCCGCGATTGTTGGTATGGCTATTGCATTGAAAAACAATTGCAATAATTTGGCAAGGAACTCGGAACTAATAACAGGGATTGAAGACAAGTTTAAATCTTTATTGTCCAAGACAGATATAGATTTCATTGTAAATGGCTCAAAATTGCATATTCCTGGAAATATCAATTTATCGTTCAAAAATGCTGATGGAGAGCTGCTGTTACATCGACTTGACCTCTTAGGCATAATGGTTTCAACTGGTGCAGCGTGTGATAGTAAAAGCATTCAAATCTCACATGTCCTACAAGCAATAAAAGCTTCTGAAGAGTATGCAAAAGGAACGATTCGCATATCATTTGGTAAGTATAATTCGTTGAAAGATGCCGAAGTAGTTGTGAATGGACTAATACAAATCTTATCGTAAA
>CAMWWS010000328.1 GCA_947178085.1 uncultured Lachnospiraceae bacterium
GTAGTATCTTTTTCCCATGCGGAAATGGATCAGTTTTCTACGGCATCTTTGATTACGAGAAGTACGAATGATATTCAACAGGTTCAGATGGTTTCGGTTATGCTGTTACGAATGGTCTGCTATGCACCGATACTGGGAATTGGCGGTATTATCAGAGTGGCAAGTACGAGAACCGGTATGGGATGGATTATTGCGGTGGCAGTCGGTGTGATTCTTTTGTTAGTCGGCACTTTGATAAGTATTGCTATGCCGAAGTTCAAGCTGATGCAAACCCTGGTAGATAAGATGAATCTGGTATCCAGAGAGATTCTGACAGGTATTCCGGTTATCAGAGCATTCAGCCGTGAGAAATATGAAGAGAAGCGGTTTGATAAAGCAAATAAGGACCTGATGGCTACGCAGCTTTTTACCAACAGGGTTATGACATTTATGATGCCGGTTATGATGCTTGTTATGAATGGAATTACAGTTGCGATTGTATGGTTTGGCGCCAAAGGAATGGATTTGGGCAATTTGCAGCTTGGTGATATGATGGCATTCATTACTTATTCTATGCAGATAGTTATGTCCTTCTTGATGCTGACGATGATATCGGTTATGCTGCCGAGAGCCGGTGTAGCGGCAGAACGTATTGAAGAAGTGCTCCATACGGAACCGACGATTTTGGATGCAGAGCAGGTTCGGGATGAGAAAGTTGAAGGAAAAGGCGTAGTGGCGTTTGAAAATGTTCATTTCCGCTATCCGGGAGCAGAGGAAGACGCGCTGGCGGATATTTCCTTTGTTGCGCGTCCGGGTGAGACTACTGCAATTATTGGCAGTACCGGCTGCGGAAAATCTACTTTATTACATTTGATACCTCGTTTTTATGATGTGACTGGCGGGCGCATTACGCTTGACGGCGTTGATATCAGAGAGCTGTCCCAGAAAAAATTACGCAGCCTGTTAGGTTTCGTACCGCAAAAGGGGGTTCTTTTCTCCGGTACGATAGAGTCTAATATTAAGTTTGCCGGAGAAGATGTTATTTCGGATGATGCCATGAAAGAAGCGGCAGGGATTGCGCAGGCGACAGAGTTTATTGAGAGTAAAAAAGAGAGTTATTTAAGCCCGATTGCACAGGGCGGTACGAATGTATCCGGCGGTCAGAAACAGCGGCTTTCCATTGCCAGAGCAATTGCACCTAAGCCAAAGGTATTCCTTTTTGACGATAGTTTTTCCGCATTGGATTATAAGACAGATGCAGTGCTTAGAAGAGCGCTGAATGAGAAAATATCCGATGCTGCGGTGATTATCGTGGCGCAGCGAATCAGTACGATTTTACATGCGGACCAGATTATTGTGCTGGATGATGGCAGGATAGCGGGAATCGGAAGACACGAGGAGTTGTTGAAAAACTGCCCGTCTTATCAGGAAATCGCGAGATCCCAGTTATCAGAAGCTGAGCTGAAAGGAGGTATAGCGTAATGAGTGAAGAACAAAGAATGCCCAGAGGACCCAGAGCCCCTCATGGACCGCATGGGCGTATGATGCCGGGGGAAAAGGCGAAGGATTTTAAAGGAACCATCAAGAAGCTGATTCGCTATATGGGAAACTATAAATATGCTCTGTTTGCGGTTGTTATCTTTGCAATTGGCAGCACTGTATTCAACATTATCGGTCCTAAGATTTTGAGTAAAGCGACAACGGAATTGTTCAATGGTCTGATGGCAAAGATATATCGGACCGGAGGTATTGATTTTAATAAAATAGGAAAAATCCTGTTAATGCTATTGGGACTGTATGTCATCATCGCTTTGTTGTCTCTGTTCCAGGGAGGGATTATGACAGGTGTGTCACAGAGATTATGTTTCCGGTTCCGTAAAGAAATTTCAGAAAAAATAAACCGTATGCCGTTAGAATATTTTGAATCCAGAACGGTAGGTGAAGTGCTGTCACGTATCACAAACGATGTGGATACGCTCGGCATGAGTTTAAACCAGAGTATTACGACGCTGATTACTTCTGTGAGCACGTTGATTGGTGTATTGATTATGATGTTGAGCATCAGTCCGCTTATGACATTGATTGCGCTTGTTATTCTGCCGATTTCCGGCGGATTGATTGGTGTTGTAGTGAAGTTTTCCCAGAAATATTTCGTTGCACAGCAGACTTATCTGGGTAAGATTAACGGTCAGGTTGAAGAGGTATACAGCGGTCAGAATATCGTTAAGGCATTTAATAGGGAAGAAACAGTTCTGAAGGAATTTGAAGAAACGAATCAAATGCTTTATCAGTCCGCGTGGAAGTCACAGTTCCTGTCCGGTATGATGCAGCCGATTATGGCATTTATCGGTAATCTGGGTTATGTTGCAGTCGCTGTCAGCGGCAGTTTCCTGACCATCAGGGGAGCGATTGAAATTGGGGATATTCAAGCGTTCATCCAATATGTGAGAAATTTTACACAGCCCATTACGCAGCTGGCACAGGTATCTAATATGTTACAGTCTACCGCGGCAGCTGCGGAAAGAGTATTTGAATTTTTGGGAGAAGAGGAAGAAGATCAGGTTGTCGAAAATCCGGTACACTTACCGCAGATGATAGGCCGTGTCGAATTTGAGAATGTAAAATTCGGATATAAACCGGATAAAATTATCATCCATAATTTCAGCAGCAAGGTTGAACCGGGGCAGACGGTTGCCATCGTAGGACCGACCGGCGCGGGAAAGACAACTATGGTGAAGTTATTGATGCGTTTTTATGATGTCAACAGCGGCAGTATCAAAGTGGACGGACACGATATCCGCGGGTTCAACCGCAGTGAACTGCGCGAAAGCTTTGGAATGGTATTGCAGGATACGTGGCTGTTTAAAGGAACGATTATGGAAAATATCCGTTACGGAAGGCTGGATGCAACCGACGAAGAAGTCATTGAGGCAGCAAAAGCCGCGCATGCGCACAGATTTATCCAGACTCTGCCGGGCGGCTATCAAATGGAACTGAATGAAGATGCAAGCAACGTATCGCAGGGGCAGAAGCAGCTTCTTACAATAGCAAGGGCGATTCTTGCCGACAATAAGATTCTGATTCTGGATGAAGCCACCAGTTCCGTCGATACGAGAACGGAACAGCGTATTCAGAAAGCAATGAACAACCTCATGAAGGGAAGAACCAGTTTTGTCATTGCGCACAGATTATCTACCATCAAAGATGCGGATTTGATTCTGGTCATGAAAGACGGCGATATCATTGAGCAGGGTAATCATGAACAACTGCTTGCACAGAACGGTTTCTATGCGGAATTATATAATTCGCAGTTTGAGGATGTTACGGCATAAAAACTTTAAATATCTGACGTTGCTAATTGGCGCGGAACGTTTTTGGGGGTTGAGAAATCAACCCCCTTTTGTAATTATGGATACCTGCTTTTCAATCTCTAATTTTACAGCTTAAATCTATTTAGTCTTATCATGTACTAAAATATCCTGTACCTCACAATTTAAAATATAACATAGTTCATCAAGAGTTTTGGTTGTAATGGGTAGTCCTTTCTTTATGCGGTGAATTGTATTCGCTGACAATCCCTGTTTGTAAATTAAATTGTATTCCGTAATATTTTGTTTTTTCATTGTGTCAAATAATGGTTGATAAGAAATCATTGATATACCCCTTTCGATTACCTTATCATGCTTAAATTATTGACTATGCTTAATATATTGAGTATAATGTGAGTGTTGTGAGCCATTATTAAAAAGAGAAGAGAGAGGAATGACTAATGAAAAGAAAAATGGTAGTGGTTTTATTATGTTGAATTTGAAATATTTAATATAAAGTATTTAGTTGACAAA
>CAMWWS010000329.1 GCA_947178085.1 uncultured Lachnospiraceae bacterium
GTGCGGATAGCTTTTCGTTGCGACATGTAGCCTCAGGAAAGTTTTTTTCACTGACGGATATTGGCTGCCACAGCAGGGCGCAGTATCCGGATACCACGAATATCAGAATCCAGAGAATATTTCATTTTGACAGTGAACAGATGGAAGAAAACGTACTTGCGTAAATGAAAGGATTTGAGGCAATAAAAGCGGACAAAAGGAGATTCAGCAAAAACAACCTTGACAACCGCATTTTTCAAATATTATAATAGGTTGAACATCAATAATGTAAAAGCGTAGAAGAAGACAGTACCTTATTTTTGAAAATCACAGCGAGCCGGTGAGGGTGCAAGACCGGTATGAGTAGGAGATCAGGGAAAATCACTTCCGAGCTTCGGACTGAACTTCATAAGAATAGTAGGGACCGACGGCATTCCACCGTTATAGGAAACCGTATCAATGCAGGAGCGGATGATGATATCTGCAGAGAATAGGAATATGGTTGATTGGTACGTTGTAACAGGTGGTATAACAAGAGCAGAAAACCTTGTCCTTTTACAGGATAAGGTTTTTATTTTTATATAGCAGAGAAAGGAGAAAGACAATGTATCAGAAAGTCGATGCCAGTTTGAATTTTGTAGACAGGGAGAAAGAGGTCTGCCAGTTTTGGAAAGAGAATGATATTTTTAAGAAAAGTATGGATAGTCGAAAAGAGGGTGAAACATACACATTCTATGACGGTCCGCCGACAGCAAACGGCAAGCCGCATATTGGGCATGTGTTGACTCGTGTTATTAAGGATATGATTCCGAGATATCGTACCATGAAAGGCTATATGGTTCCGCGTAAAGCAGGATGGGATACCCATGGTCTTCCGGTAGAATTGGAAGTTGAGAAATTGCTGGGACTGGACGGAAAAGAGCAGATTGAAGAATACGGTCTGGACCCTTTTATCAGTAAATGTAAGGAATCTGTCTGGAAATATAAAGGCATGTGGGAAGACTTTTCAGGCACGGTTGGATTCTGGGCGGATATGGATGACCCGTATGTTACTTATCATGATGATTTTATCGAATCTGAATGGTGGGCGCTTAAACAGATTTGGGATAAAGGATTATTATATAAAGGATTTAAGATTGTACCGTACTGTCCGCGCTGCGGAACCCCGCTTTCTTCTCATGAGGTAGCGCAGGGATACAAAGCGGTCAAGGAACGTTCTGCGGTAGTACGTTTTAAAGTAGTCAGCGAAGATGCGTATTTTCTGGCATGGACCACAACGCCGTGGACTCTGCCGTCTAACGTGGCGCTTTGTGTCAATCCTGATGAAACTTATGTAAAAGTAAAGGCAGCAGACGGCTATACTTATTATATGGCGGAGGCGCTTTTAGACAGTGTACTTGGCAAACTGAAAGCGGAAGGTGATACCGATAATGCAGACAGCGCGCCGTATACGGTATTGGAAACCTATAAAGGAACCGATTTGGAATATAAAGAATATGAGCCTTTATTTGCCTGCGCAGGAGAAGCGGCGGCAAAGCAGCATAAAAAAGGTCATTTTGTTACCTGTGACAGTTATGTTACGATGACAGACGGTACCGGTATCGTTCATATTGCGCCTGCATTCGGTGAAGATGATGCGCAGGTAGGACGTAAGTATGACCTTCCGTTTGTGCAGTTTGTAAACGGCAAAGGTGAAATGACCGAAGAGACGGCTTATGCGGGTATGTTTGTAAAGAAAGCCGACCCGGAAATTTTGAAAGATTTGGACAAAGAGGGAAAACTATTCGATGCGCCTAAGTTTGAGCATGATTATCCGTTCTGCTGGCGATGCGATACGCCTCTTATTTACTATGCGCGCGAGTCATGGTTTATCAAAATGACGGCAGTGCGGGATGATTTGGTGCGTAATAACAAGACCGTTAACTGGATTCCCGAATCCATCGGCGAAGGACGTTTCGGCAACTGGCTGGAAAACATTCAGGACTGGGGTATTTCCAGAAACCGTTACTGGGGTACGCCGCTTAACGTATGGGAATGCGGTGAATGCGGACATATGGAATCTGTCGGCTCCCGTGCGGAACTGGAAAAAATGAGCGGCAATCCGGCGGCACAGTCGGTAGAACTTCACAGACCGTATATTGATGAGATTACGATTCCGTGTCCGAAGTGCGGCAAGACAATGAAACGTGTACCGGAAGTAATCGACTGCTGGTTTGACTCCGGCGCCATGCCGTTTGCACAGCATCATTATCCGTTTGAAAACAAAGACCTGTTTGAACAGCAGTTCCCGGCGCAGTTTATTTCCGAAGCGGTGGATCAGACCCGTGGATGGTTCTATTCCCTGATGGCGGAATCTACACTTTTATTTAATAAAGCGCCGTTTGAAAATGTTATCGTATTAGGCCATGTACAGGATGAAAACGGTCAGAAGATGTCCAAATCCAAGGGCAATGCTGTTGACCCGTTTGAAGCTTTAGAGACGTATGGAGCAGATGCGATCCGCTGGTATTTCTATATCAATTCGGCTCCGTGGCTGCCGAACAGATTCCACGGCAAGGCAGTACAGGAGGGACAGCGTAAATTCTTAGGCACTTTATGGAACACATACGCATTCTTTGTACTGTATGCGAATATCGATAATTTCGATGCCACAAAGTATACGTTGGATTACGATAAACTTCCGGTTATGGATAAATGGCTCTTATCCAAATTAAATACCGCTATTAAGGAAGTGGATAATAACTTAAATGAATACAGGATTCCGGAGGCGGCAAGAGTCCTTGATAACTTTGTCGATGAAATGAGTAACTGGTATGTCAGAAGAAGCCGTGAGCGTTTCTGGGCAAAAGGAATGGAGCAGGATAAGATAAACGCTTATATGACGCTCTATACAGCGCTTGTGACAATCTCTAAATGTGCGGCGCCAATGATTCCTTTCATGACAGAGGAAATTTATTTGAATCTGGTAAAGAGCATCGATGCGAATGCACCGGAGAGTATTCATCTGTGCGACTTCCCTGTTGCGGATGAAAAGATGATTGATACAAAACTTGAAGAGGATATGGAGGAAGTTTTAAAGATTGTCGTGATGGGACGTGCGGCCCGTAACGCAGCCAATATCAAGAACCGTCAGCCAATCGGAACGATGTTTGTGAAAGCGGAAAATGCACTCGGTGAGTTTTATCAGGAAATCATCAAAGACGAGCTGAATGTAAAAGAAATTAAGTTTACGGATGATGTCAGAGAGTTTACAAGCTACAGATTTAAACCGCAGCTTCGTACCGTGGGACCGAAATACGGAAAGCAGCTTGGCGGCATTCAGAAAGTTCTTGGCGCCTTGGACGGCAATCAGGCAATGGATGAACTGAATGCGAACGGTGCGCTGAAATTTGACGTAGACGGGACGGAAGTTGTTCTGGAAAAAGATGACCTGTTGATTGAAATGGCACAAAAGGACGGCTATGTATCCGAGGCGGATAATAACATGACCGTTGTGCTTGACACCAATTTATCAGACGAGCTGATTGAAGAGGGATTTGTATACGAAGTCATCAGCAAAATTCAGACGATGCGTAAAGACGCGGACTTCGAGGTAATGGACCATATCAAAGTAGCTGTCTGCGAAAATGCGAAGATTGCGGGTATCGTACGGAAGAATGAAGAGATGATTGCCGGAAAGGTACTTGCAGAGAATATCGTGGAAAATGAAGCATTAGCTGTCTCGAAAGAATGGAATGTCAATGGGGAGAAAGTAGTCATTGGCATAGAGAAAGTATAATTTTTGCATATTGATGGTAGTCAAAAAAAGAAATACACGCTATAATAAGA
>CAMWWS010000330.1 GCA_947178085.1 uncultured Lachnospiraceae bacterium
CAGAAAATGATTATTCCGTTGTTTTTAGAGCAGCTTCTGGTAATGCTTGTGGGGATTGCGGATACGCTCGTTGTCAGTTATGCAGGGGAAGCGGCGGTATCGGGTGTTTCGTTGGTCAATCAGTTTAATACGATTTTTATCTACCTGTTTACGGCGCTGGCGTCCGGCGGAGCTGTTGTAATCAGCCAGTATATCGGCAGAAAGGATTCTGAGAGTGCAGGAAGGTCTGCCAGCCAGCTTCTGATGTTCGGAACGGTCTTTTCCCTGCTGATTGCAGTATTGGTACTGGCTGGAAATAAAGGGATGTTGCGCCTGCTGTTTGGTAAGGTGGATGATTCTGTCATGGATGCCTGCATTACCTATCTGAAAATTTCAGCCTATTCTTATCCTGCGCTTGCAATTTATAATTCAGGCGCAGCGGTTTACCGGAGTCTTGGAAAGACAAATGCAACCATGTATATTTCCGTGCTGTCAAATATCATTAACGTGGTCGGTAATGTGATTGGTGTATTTGTGCTTGATGCGGGAGTGGCAGGCGTGGCATGGCCGTCCCTGATTGCGAGGACATTTTCCGCTGTCACCATTACAATTCTGTGCTTTCGGAAAAAGAATGCGGTAGTTTACATAACTAAATGGATTTTCAAGTGGGATACCGATTGTTTGAATCGGATATGGAGTGTTGCCATACCAAACGGTGTGGAAAACGGGATTTTTCAATTGGTGAAAGTAGCGCTCAGCAGTATTGTGGCGCTCTTTGGCACATATCAGATTGCGGCAAACGGCGTAGCGCAGAGCATATGGTCTTTGGCGGCGCTGGCGGGTGTGGCAATGGGACCTGCTTTTATCACAGTAATCGGACAGTGTATGGGAAATAAAGACATAGAAGCGGCGGACTATTATTTTGCCAAATTATCAAAGATAACGCTTTTGCTGTCCTCTGCATGGAATTTACTGATATTGATATTTACTCCGTTGTTCCTGCGGTTCTATGCGCTTGAGGCACAGACTAAACAGCTTGTAATCTGGTTGGTATTGATACATAATGTGTTTAATGCGGTTGCTTTTCCTTTTTCCGGTGCGCTTAGCAATGGACTCCGTGCGGCAGGTGATGTGAAATTCACTATGTATGTTTCGATTCTGTCCACGATTGCAGGACGGTTGTTTTTATCGTATCTGCTGGGAATCGTTCTCAACATGGGCGTGATAGGGATTGCTGTTGCCATGGTCTGCGACTGGGTAATCCGTGCGGTTATTTTTATATGTCGGCAGAAGTCGGGTAAGTGGAAAGAGTTTCAGGTTATTTGATCACTTATGTGCATTATAATAGATTTCAATTCTTTTTTCGGTAATGATATAGGTTATCTTCTGCTTGATTTCCCCGACATGGAGCAAATCGCAAATATAGCCGCTGTATCTGGTATCTTTCATACTGTCGAACTCTGCCATTAACTGATCCAGCGTCTTCCCCAATCCATAAGGTCTGCCAATGTTATCAGTTGCAGCATCAATGCTGTCAGCGATACTCAGAATGTTTACAAATGGCTGGTTCTTTGTGTGCGCCTCTTTCGGATAACCGCCTTGTCCGTTGTACCATACATGGTGCAGTAAAGCGCAGTCATGGACGCATTCCACGGTAGGATTCATTTTTCTTTGATAGATTTTAGAGAAATTAGCAGGGTGCGCTTTAATGATTTCAAATTCGTCATCCGTAAGGTTTCTGGAAGAATTAGAAACATAATCTAAGCAGAAATATTTGCCGATATCATGGAATAAGGCGCAGTTTTCCATCAAATCTAAGATTTCCCGGGGATGTTCTGCACAATATTCATAGCTGTGTCCACCGACACCGTCTAAGTATTGCGGATTATGTTCTAATATATATTGAAGGATTGTAAGGCAGATTTCCTTTACCATTAATGTATGTACATACAATGCCTTGTTTGCATAGACTGTGGCATCCAGAACAGTACTTTTGAAAAAATCAAAATCAACTATATTGGAAGCAGAATTTACGAACATTAATACACAGGAATTAATCTGATAATTGCCAAACTGATGCACCATATCCTTTGAGGTTTCCAGAACATGGTTTACGATTTGCATGCTTTTGTCCAGGATATACCGGTCATCATACCGGCTGCATTTATACAGATAATCCATATAGTAGGCGTTTGCTGTAAACAGTGCGGAACACTGCTCTATGGCATTGTGCTCTTCATTGGGTTTAGAGTATTCTTCCAATTTCTCCAGAAGTTCTACCAGTGATAGTTCTCCCAGATGATAGGCTGCCTGTACACAATACATCCGGGACGTAACTTTGTCGGTGATGAGGCTGGATGCATTTTCCGAATCGAGGACTGTTTCCAAATCGTTACGAAGTTCCGCGATTAATGGCGCCGCTGTCGCAAGATCAATCATCGGTTCATGGAGTTGTACTTTGTATTTATCTGCATATGCTGCCCTGCGGCATGCTTCCAGAGCAAAGGCAAGCGTATTGGTCTGGCACATAATGAATTGTGACAGCATGAACTGCTCACCCATCTTCCGGCGCATTCTTATAAATTCTTTTTTGATTTTAGGGTACTTTTTCAAAGCGGCTGTCATATCTTTACGGTTTATGACGCTTAGCAGCCAGCAGTTTGCCAGAGAACGCGCCGCTCTTTCGGACAGATTGTCAAAATCATCAAGATATCGTCCTGCCATTGTGGCATAGAAGCTGCCCTCGTAATCGTCTAAATGTTCTTTCAGCATGATTTCGAACACAGTACAGTATTCCAACATTGAAATGACCTGCTCGGTAGTGCCGCCAACTTGATAATATTGCAGCAATATCCGGGAGATGCAGAACGCGATGGTAGGGTCTGTGATTTTGGCAGGATCTGATAGGAGCATGCTTAAGAAATCCTTAAGCATGGCCTCTGCTTCGGCGTCAACAAGTGCAGGGGATTTTTCATACTTAATAATATATTCTTTCACGATGTCATTATTCTTAATCTGAATCTCTTTTTTATCCTTCGAAATAGAAATCAGTTTCTGAATGAGCTCTTCCTTCGATTCTATTCCGTCAAAGTTTATGCTGTCTAATTCATTATATCGCTCTAACAGTTCCTTATAGTTTTCGTAACTCATCTTAAGTCCGGCCTCCTGACTTGTCCCATGATACTCAATCCTTTATATTATAGCCTTGGCATGGAAAGGAATCAAGCTTTTCCTTTTTCCGGTGCGCTTAGCAATGGATTCCGGGCGGAAGGTGATGTGAAATTCGCTATGAATGTTTCGGTTCTGTCCACGATTGCAGGACGGTTATTATACCGCATATGTATTTGATATAAGACGAGAGAAGTCTTATAATATTAGCATAGATGAAAGCAATTATACTCCGGAGGAACGATATTAAAAATTTATTTAATATTTTGCTGGCTTGTATGTTCATTGCTGCGTTATCAGCTTGTGGGAAACAGGCTGGGTCCGAATCCTATGAGGATAATGAACCATATAAACAGACAGAGAGTGTAGAAACAACAGAGCAGACACAGGAGGGTGATAGTACAGTGACAGGAGATATTACTTTTAACTTTGAAACAAAGACGGTTTTATTAAACAGTGGATATGAAATGCCCATATACGGGATTGGCACATACAGTCTTACTGATGATACCTGTGTGGAGTCCGTCACAGCAGCATTGGAAAACGGAGTCCGTCTGATTGATACCGCTTATATGTACCATAATGATGTGATATGTTGTGAAGTGTAGATGTCAGATTCCTCTAAAAGCTTGTAT
>CAMWWS010000331.1 GCA_947178085.1 uncultured Lachnospiraceae bacterium
ATATCAATTTGTCAAAAAAGTCTTTATTTATTTTAAAAAAATCCATATTTATTAGATTTTTTTTAAAAAAACATGTTTATTTGTCTTATAGCATTTTTCTTTAATGATATCATAACCCAATGTCTGTGCATATGAAAAGTCGGTTTCAAGCATCGCCTCCACTACAATCAACGTATCTTCCGTAAAGTAAGGCATATCTCTTAAACACTCCAAAACTCGTTTCTCATGTTCCTGTCCATATGGCGGATCCATGAAAATGATATCAGCTTCCTTTTCGTGTATGCTCCCCAGAGCAGCAAGGGCATCCTGCTTAAGTACCGTAGCATTCTCTGTAAATCTTGTAAATTTCAGGTTGTCCAGAATGCAGGCAATCGCATCTTTGTGAAGCTCGACAAAATATGCGTGTGAAGCCCCTCTGCTCAGCGCCTCAATACCTATGCCGCCGCTTCCGCTGAATAGATCAATAAAAACCGCTCCCTGTAAATATGGCTGTAACATATTAAACAGAGTCTCCTTAATACGGTCGGTAGTCGGTCTGGTATCTAATCCTTCAGGTGTTTTCAATTTTAGACTTCTTGCCCTGCCTGCTATTACTCGCATATTTATACCCTCAAATGCGTATTTTAGTTCCTTTGCTGTCCCTGCTTCCAAGTTTCAGCTTATTAAGTTCAACTGTTTTTCCCCGGTATTCTATAGAAGAATCATCAGTATTCCGTGTATAATAAACCTCTTCCAGATTATCGCTTGCTCCCAGTTTCATACCGCGTACGCCTATGGCGCCTTTCTTTTTCTCAGGAATATCAGCTATTGGAAATCTTAAGAAGAACCCGTCCTTAGACTGTAATATGATGTTACTTTGTTCCTTAAGCGCCACAACGCTTACTACTTCATCGCCATCCGCAAGCTTTGTAGCTGCCACGGTTCTTTTCGCCACATCAAATTCTCCGCCGTCAACGACTTTTAACATTGCATATTTCGTTGCGAATATCATCCTGTACAGGTTCAAATCTGTCTGACTTGCCACATAAATAACATTCTCTTTAGATGAATCATAATTACTGATATTATCGATTGGCACTCCCTTATCCCTTAACTTACCAAACGGAATGTCTGATACCTTAATCGTATGAAGCTGTCCCATATTGGTGAACAGGCAGACTTTTCCTGTATTTTTGCATTGGAATACATACTTGTTTTCGGAAATAACCGTATCTTTATTCCTCTCATATGTCTGCATATCGATGGTTCTGGCATATCCGAATCTGTCCATCATAAATATGATGTCCATCTCCTCAGCCTTTTTCTCTATATAAACTGCTTCTTCGGCATTGGTAATTTCAGTTCTGCGCTTTCTGCCGTAGGCATCCTTAATCGCGTCAAGTTCATTGATAATGACCTGCGCCATGGAATCGCGCCTTGCTAAAATATCTTCATAGCGATAGATATTCGCCATCGTATCTTCATGCTCATTTATAAGCGCCTCGAGTTCAAGTCCAATAAGCTTATATAAACGCATTTCCAAAATAGCGTTTGCCTGCTTTTCCGAAAACATAAGCTGGGCTGCCATGATCTTTGACTCTTTTGACTTAAACTTGATACCGTCAGTCTTTCCTTCGACAAGACATGCCTTCGCCATATTCCTGTCCCTTGAACCGCGCAGAATCTCTATAATTAAGTCTATGACATTGCAGGCTTTTATCAGTCCTTCCTGAATCTCTTTTTTCTCCAGTTCTTTCTCTAACAGATTTTTATATTTTCTGGTAGTCACTTCAAACTGGAAATCCACGCTGGCTTTGATTATCTGCTTAAGCCCCATGGTTTCCGGTCTGCCGTCAGCAATCGCCAGCATATTCACGCCAAAAGTATCTTCAAGTCTCGTCTTTTTATAAAGCAGATTCTTGAAATTCTCTACGTCGGTGTCCTTACGTAGTTCAATTACTATTCGGATACCTTCTTTCGATGACTGATTGGTAATATCAACAATATCCTGTGTCTTCTTTGTCTCCGCCAATGCTGCAACATCCATCAGGAATTTTCCGATATTGACGCCTATCATCGTATATGGGATTTCCGTAATAACCAGATTTATATGCCCGCCTTTTGCCTTCTCCACTTCCACTTTCCCGCGGATTTTGATTTTACCCATTCCGGTTTCATATATTTCCAATAGGTCATCCTTATTGACAACGATTCCGCCCGTCGGGAAATCCGGTCCTTTTACATAGCGCATAAGTTCCTTAGTAGTAATATTCTCATTCTGCATATAGGCTTTTGTCGCATTGACTACTTCAGTCAGGTTGTGTGGAGGTATATTGGTAGCCATACCGACTGCAATACCTTCCGAACCGTTTATCAGCAGATTGGGAATTTTGACAGGCAGTACACTGGGCTCTTTCTCCGTTTCGTCAAAGTTGGGCTGAAAATCCACAACATCCTTATCCAAATCGGCAAGAAAAGCTTCCTGAGTAATCTTCTCAAGTCTTGCCTCCGTATAACGCATGGCAGCGGCACCGTCGCCCTCGATATTTCCGAAGTTTCCGTGTCCGTCGATAAGCGGCAGCCCCTTCTTAAAGTCCTGCGTCATGACTACCAGCGCATCATAGATAGAACTGTCTCCATGAGGATGATATTTACCCATGGTATCACCGACTATACGCGCCGATTTACGATACGGTCTGTCATAGCGGATTCCAAGCTCATACATATCATAGAGGGTTCTTCGCTGTACAGGTTTAAGTCCGTCTCTGACATCCGGCAGCGCTCTTGCGATAATAACGCTCATCGCATAGTCTATATAAGATTTCTGCATTATGTCGGAATATTCCGTTTTGATGATTCTGTTATCTTCCATTTGTACCTGACCTTTCCCGAACATCTCCCATACGTTTTCGCACCAATAAATTATACAAAAGCGCTATCAAGATTGTAATTGTCATGAGAATTGTTGTAGCTGCTATGAGAATTGTAATAAGTACCAAAAACAAAATACACATAAAATTAAAATAAAGAGCAGCATAGCTTTCACGTGATAAATCCCCTAATATAAGCATATACCACATAGGCACTAAAATTATTATATCAGCTGCTATCTTAGCAGGAATCAGCAGTAGATGCTTAGCTCTAATATTCTTAAACATCCAGCTCCGCCTCCTGCGCGTGCTTATATATAAACTCTTTACGCGGTGGCACTTCCGTTCCCATTAGCATTTCCGTCATTTCTGACGCCATACGTGCGTCCTCTATCTCCACAAGTTTTAACATTCTGGTTTCAGGGTCTAATGTAGTCTCCCAAAGCTGCTGTGCATCCATTTCACCTAAACCTTTATAGCGCTGCAGCGTAAATGATCCCTTGTGGCTCTTACGATATTTTTCCAAGGCTTTATCGTCATAAAGATATTCTTCTTTTCCTTTGGATGGCATCGCTTTATACAGAGGCGGCATAGCAATATAGACATGTCCCTCATATATAAGTTCCGGCATGAATCTGTAAAATAAGGTAAGTAAAAGAGTAGAAATATGCGCACCGTCCACATCGGCATCAGCCATTATGATAATCTTATCATAGCGCAGCTTGGAGATGTCAAAATCATTTCCGTATCCTTCCGAAAAACCGCAGCCGAATGCATATATCATCGTCTTAATCTCTGCATTGGCAAGTACCTTATCAATACTGGCTTTCTCTACATTAAGGATTTTACCACGAATCGGCAGAATAGCCTGAAACCTGCGGTTCCTTGCGGTTTTCGCGCTGCCTCCTGCCGAATCACCCTCTACTATGAAA
>CAMWWS010000332.1 GCA_947178085.1 uncultured Lachnospiraceae bacterium
TGATAGCACAGAGCCGCAATATTGATATGATGCTTTCAGATGACCATAGTTTCTGCGCTGATGTTCCGGCAGAGCTGATCCGGAAAGCACTCTCAAATGTGCTTTCCAATGCTGTCAAGTACACAGATACCGACAAGTCTATCCGAATCTACATGAAAAATCAAACAGTGATTGTAGAGAATGAGTGTCAGCCGCTAACTAAAGAGAAACTTGCACATATCGGAGAACCGTTTTATCATTCTTCCGGTTCCAAACAGGATAACAGCAATACCGGACTTGGTTTGTATCTGACAGACAGAATACTGAGCGCCTGTGAGCTTTCCTATGATTTTGCAACCTATGAAAACGGAATGCGTTTTGTTTTATATTTTTAATAAGCTGAAAAAAATACCCCAATCGATAAATTTATGACTACTCATAAAATTATCGGTTTTCTTTTTTACACTCCATACTAACTCCATTTTGCAAATGTATAATGGGGGCACTAAGGAGGTACGGAATATGTACATTTTGAAAAATGCAAGCAAAAATCTCGGGCGCAATAAGGGCAGAAATTTTATGGTTCTGATGATTGCCTTACTTACGCTCACATCGGTGATCCTCTCGTTTTCTATTAAAACCATATCAGAACTTGCCATCACACGCTATCAAGATAGCTTTTATGTGGATGCAACCTTT
Source organism: uncultured Lachnospiraceae bacterium (assembly GCA_947178085.1). The sequence continues at coordinate 679 of CAMWWS010000332.1, forward strand.
GATTATGATTGGGAGAGCCTGGAAAAAGATTTTCCACCCCGGGAAATCGAAAATGCGGACGGAAGTATTACGCAGTTATCCATTATTGAGTTGCCGGAAATCAGCATTGAAGAATACCTGAAATATGCTGACTCCCAATATGTAAAAGGAGCAAATTTTTATGTCGCCTGCTGCTTTGCCTGTGACACATTGACCCCTGTTCCGGACAATACTTATGAGTGGGAAGAATGGATCAGAGTGGATGGTATGACATTAGATGAAATATTGGCGCACTACGGCGTATCAACAAAACAGGAATTGTTTGATTCCGGTATGATACCGACCGAAAAACAGCTTCAGCAAATCATGGATTCAAAGCGGGATTTAGTCGGAACATTGATTGGCTATACTGACCTTTCTATTGTAGACGATTTTGCGGGCAATGCAAACAAATTAGAATCCGGGCGCTTCCCGGAGCAGGATAAAGAATGCATTGTCAGCAGTAAATATGCTGAACACAATAATCTTAATATCGGAGATACCATTTTTATATCCGGACCAAGTAAGTCTGATAGAGAAACCATTCCTCTCACCATAACAGGTATTTATGCTGCCCATCGTTTGCAAGCCAGCGCAGAATCGCTTGGAGATATGTACGGCAATATTTACTCTACTTTTAACACATTAAAAAATAGTGGATTTCATTATATTTGGGTGGGAAAAGCCGTATATCAGTTAGGTAATCCGGAAGAAGCCAAACTGTTTGAAAGGGAGATTTATGAAAAGGGGTTGAGTAAATACTGTATCCTTTCCTATTCAAATTCCGTTGACGAGTATACAAAAAATACCGAACCACTTAAAAACATCTCTCGTATTGCGAAGATTTTTACCTTAGCAGCAAGCATGATCGGCGCTGCAATTCTTCTTTTGATTTCTTTCTTCAATATCAGGGAAAGAAAATATGAAATCGGTGTACTCAGGGCAATGGGGATGAAAAAAACGAGTGTTGCGAGAGGAATGGTTTATGAAATGCTGATAATGATGCTTATCAGTTTTGCTTTCAGTGTACTTTTAGGACTGGCCCTTAATAAACCGATCGCCGCAGCTTTACTCGGAGATTTAACCGGGATAAACACCGTACTGCCGCCTATGGCAATCCTGTTCGACGCTGCTATGGCATTCCTTTTTAGTGTACTTGCGGGACTTTGTGCGGTATTTGCGGTCATGCGTCATGAACCCATGAAAATTTTATCAGAAAGGAATTGAGCAGACGATGGAACTTTTAAAACTAAATCAAATATCATACAGCTATGAAAAGACCGGGAAACCTGTTCTTAACAATATCACCTGCGCTTTTGAAGCGGGAAAGCTCTATTGCGTGAAAGGAGCGTCCGGAGCCGGAAAAAGCACATTGCTTTCCCTCATTGCAGGACTGGATGTTCCAACCTCCGGCGAAATCATTTATGACGGAACTGACATTACAAAGATAAATCGGGATGATTACCGTGCCAACAAGATGGGGGTAATCTTTCAGAGTTACAATCTCCTTCAAAATGCTACCGCAGCGGAGAATATCATGCTTGCTGTGAATATCTCGGGCAAAAAAATGAGTGTCGCTGAAGCTTACAGCCTGCTTTCCCAGGTCGGGATAGAACAGAAACAGGCAGGACGAAAAGTGTTGAAACTTTCCGGCGGTGAACAGCAGAGAGTAGCAATCGCAAGGGCAATTGCAGGCGGCTCTCCGATCCTTGCAGCAGACGAGCCGACGGGAAATCTTGATACTGATAATGAAGCTTCAATTATGGAGATTTTTGGGCGACTCGCTCATGATATGGGCAAATGTGTCATTGTCGTTACTCACTCACAAAAGGCAGTGGCCTATGCCGACGAAACACTGTTTCTGAAAAAGGTAGTTTGATGGCTGAAAACTGATGAACTCAGCAGAATGGATACGCTGCACTGCTTGCGGCAATAAGACCCGTGGAACCGTCAGAGCAGTGTTTTTCCCGGTGACACGGCATTACGAAAAGCACTATTCTGTCTGACAGGCGATTCCCCCGCCTGCTGTTGGCATGCGTATTATTTACTGTTATAAATAAATCATGGGCTGAAGCCCCTGTTAAGAGTCTTTAGCCCAATCGAGCTTACAAACCGGAAGTTGCTATCCTTCCTTTAGCACGAATACTTCGCCATTCCTGCAAATCATTTCCAAATTGCCATTCTTAATACGGTATGCTTCGCCGTACAATATTTCCGTACCATTTTCTATAGTAATATAACTTCCATCATTCATTGCCAATATTTCATGAGTGTAACTATCAACGTATGTAATATCTTCCATTACTCTAAGACCATCAAGATAATCATCCTTTAATGATTGATAATGAGGAAAAATATTAGTCTCTGTTAATCCCAGCCCGGAAATCCATCTTTTAAAACCTGTGTCAACAGCTTCCCCTTCAAGCTCTGGAGCGGCATACACATTGGATGCACAATTCATCGATCCTGCACTCCATGCTATAAGCAGACCATTAAAATCGATTAATCTCTCTTTCAACCCTATTTTTTTCATAAACATATTCTGTGTGGGAACATGTCCGCCTGCTAAAAGGATAACATCCATCTCCGAAAGTTTTTCGATCAGCTTCTCATTTCGATCGTCGCATTTTTCTATATACGAAATGCTCAATCCACTCATAGGGAATGCTTCCTTTAGACATGCACATACGCTGTCATTTTTTTCATAATCATTTGGTGAAGCACAAATAATCATTACTTTAGAATCTTCCACCCATAACGCTTTCAATTTATCTAACAGTCCATTGTTTGTAAGAAAAACAGATGGAATCCTTTTTCCATTAACCTTAAATGAACCACCTAATGAACTTGTTAATATTATATTCATCTGCACTGCTCCTTCTAAAAAGCGGAAATTTATATTTTTCATAAAGGTTCCGTTTGTTGCTGATTCTATTATACCATGTCCTCCGGACATGCCATCCTCTGGAAGATGCGCACGATTTGCTGATGAAGATGTCCTCCCGCTGGTCGGACGCAAATCGGCGCAGTATAATGTCTGACGACATTATACCATGTCCTCCGGACATGATTGCCTCCGGC
>CAMWWS010000333.1 GCA_947178085.1 uncultured Lachnospiraceae bacterium
TTTAACTGTTTTGACATTTTATTTTTTCCGGGGACAAACTTGGAAAATCCGGTTACTCCAGTTCATATGCCTTTATATTTTGAATGTAAAGATGTTGGGTGGATATTACTATACTTTCCAATTATTTGGTCATGAAATAGAATTTGTCCAGCAGGGGCTTGCTATGATATCACTGATTCCTATTTGGTTATATCAAGGACGTCAGGGATTCCATAACAAAATATTTCAATGGTCCTGTTACGCATTTTACCCGATTCATATCATTATATTGATTATATTACAGTATTGGCTGTATTAATTTTTGTAAAATATTTTACTAAAACCATAGCCAGAAGCAAGCTGAATGGAGCTGACACAAATGTAGACAAATAAAAACCCGAATATCCTAACCTTGGTACAAGCATCAGACAGCAAGCAATATTAATACAGATGGGCAGCAGGCTGGAAACCATGTATATCCCCATCTTCATCTCTCCCCTTAACCGCGCCTCTTGAAGGTGCTTCATAGCGGTCAGCATATATGTCCAGGACTCAAACGCCAGAAGCATAGAGCCGCATCGGATCACAGCCGTATCATCGGTAAACATGGCTAACAACTGCTGATTCAACAGCAGGCACGAGAACACCACTACCGACATATAGACCAATATCAAATTCCTTGTCTCCCGAATACTTGACTGAATACGATTCACAGCTCCCACCGAATGGTTCTGTGCGATAAAAACTACCAGCGATTGGGCAAAACCGTAGACCGGCATCATCATCAATGTAGACAGCTTGCCGGCGCAGGCAAAACCGTCAATTTCCGCCACACCAAGCGTTCCTAACAATCCCTGCTTAACAAGCGCCACCGCAGGCGGTGCAATCTGCTGTAACGTGTTCGGTACGGAAAGCCGCAAAATATCCCAGAAGCAACGTTTCTCCAGGAAGTGCAATCGGAAACCACAGATAATTACAGTACGACGTAAGTACGTAAGCATAAACACACATCCCAGCACCTGAGCAAGCACAGAAGCCGCAGCAGCTCCTGCCACGCCCAGCGGTCCAACCAAAACCAGATCAAGGATAATGTTCAACGCCGATGAAGCCAGCACTGCAAGCAATGGAACTCGTGATTCACCACAGCTGATCACGATCTGCCTAGACAGATCATACAGCATCAGAAATGGAAGCCCCAGCAGGTAAATACGTCCATAGAGCATAGCAGCGTCCATTATTTCCGCAGGAGTATTGATGAGCAGCAAAAACCGTTCCATCCCCCACAGTCCGCCACATAATATAAGCAGACCTACAACCAGATCCAAAAACAGCATATTGTAGATAAGGCCGCTCAGTTCCTTTTGTTCCAGTTTTGGTCTTTGGGAAGCCGTCAACAGTCCACACCCCAGCTCCAATCCGCCGGAAATAAATAAGAAAGCCATAAGCACAGTAGATGCATTGGACACAGCGCCTAACGCATATTTATCCATGAATCTGCCAATGATCATGGTGTCTGCTACAGTATAAAGCTGTGTAGCTGCCATTCCCAGGATTGTTGGGATTGAAAATTGAAGAATTGTTTTTCTAACCGGATCATTTAACAGATCAAGTTCTTTCATAGCAGTGTATTTCCTCCATAATCTATGATATTATTACTATAAACTATCCGGTAACAGGACAGTCAATAGGAGAAAGTTAAAATGCAAGAGAAATTATTTAAAATTACTGAGTTTGCGAAAATTGCCAGTACGAACCGCAAGACCCTCCAATATTATGATGAAATAGGTCTGTTTTCGCCAGCCTATGTGGCAAAGAACGGTTACCGATATTACTCGCTGCTTCAACTGGATCAACTGGCTCTCATTGCTGTATTGCGGGATCTTGGGCTTCCACTTCGGGAAATAAAGCATTATCAGGAATGTGGGTCAGCAGAGGAATTGGGGCATCTGTTGGAAATCCAAAGCAAGGAAATCGACCGCTGCATTGAATTACTTCAGCGTAGAAAGGCTATGCTCACCAGCGTGCTGGAAGAAAATCAAGCTTTTCAGCAATATGGCGGAAAGAGCTTTCAAGTCCTTGAATGGAAAGATATATGTTTTTCACGGCTGTTGCCGGAGGACCGGAAACCTCCCTTTGTGGTCAACTACCTGACGGACGGTCTCCAGACAGGACTTTTTATAGGTACCGGGGAACAGTTTCTCTACCAAAAACGGGCGGATGGAGAGATTTGCGCACCCGCTGGGAAATATCTTTGTCTCTATGACCTGTCAGCAATCGCTGTCCGGCAGTGGCTGACAGATACGATAGAAACTATGAACCGCTATGCTGCAGAGAATGATTTACAATTGGACGGATGCTTTTACGCAGAGTTCAACGACATCACCATTGTTAAAAATGAAAGTCAGCAGCTATTTCCACGGATGATTCGGAGCAGACTGCTTTGAAATCAGATATTCAAATCCCTCGCCGTTTTCAAACCGTACATCCTTGCAAGCAGCATAAAAATTTGCTATTATTAGAAAGTGTCTGACACAGTACATAAGATGTCTGTAACTGTAATTGCACGCTTGCAATAAAAACAAATGAGGACTAATTTATGAAAAAGCTGCAAAAAGTATATATAATAATGATTGCACTGTTTGCATGGGCTATAAATTGTGCGGCTATACCTGTATCACAAAACGAACCCGTCCCTGTTGCCAGCCAACAGACAGAGAAATCACCCGTGAATGAATCGAAAAAACCAGTAATTACCGCAAAAACCCTTACGGTCGCTCAAGACGGCTCCGGAGATTTCCTCACAATACAGACTGCAGTTGACGCAGCGCCTAATAACGCTAATATTGTTGTTTCACCCGGAACATATAACGAGAATGTACGTATTACAAACAAGGCAGTAAATATAATCGGTTCCGGTAAAGACAATTGTGTTCTTACTTACGATACAGTAAATTATCTGTATGTGCCGTTAGAAATCGCAGCAGGCTCCGTATCCAACATAACGATATATGGATATCACTCACAGGACAGCATAAGCAATTATGAAACCAATCTGGCGATTGCTTCATATGGCGCTGATGTGTATGAGCCGGTCAAAGATGTATCAGGATATGCCGTGCATGTTGAGCAGGATTATCTGTACGGAAAAAGTCTTACATTTACAGACTGCCGCATTATATCTGAAAACAGCCATTGTGTGGGAATCGGAAGCCGGGGTAGAAGCACCCTGAAATTCAAGAACTGCGAATTTATAAACTCGAATTGCGCGGGTTGTATAGCAATGCATGATTCAGTTTCAGAACAGTTTGGCGGAAAAACCACATTCATAATGGAAAACTGCTCTTTGACGACCTCAGGCGAGTATACCATTGCATTGCTTACATACAATACATTCAATTCTTTTGATATGAAATTTACGAATGTGACTGCGGTTGATAATGACGGAACGCTGTCTGTTCCTATATTGGCAGTGAATTATACCGGAACAAATGACGGCTGGGCCGGCTTGTGCAATACCAGATTGCTATCCGGCAGTAAAGGTAACAATATTGCAATTATGAACTACTGAAAGCTATTCCTCCATTTTCAGCATTAATTCATTCCAAGTTGTTATCGTCAAAATACTTTTATCCTCCGAATATGGTAAGTCAATCGCACCTATGTACCAGACCGGAAACAGACCGGCATTTAATGAACCTTTTACATCACATTCGTACTGGTCCCCGATATACCAGACCTCATCCGATTTCACACCGGCTTTTTCAAGAGACAGATCAAACAGTCTTTTATTCG
>CAMWWS010000334.1 GCA_947178085.1 uncultured Lachnospiraceae bacterium
CTTAAGCACCGCTCGCTCAAGATTATCTTTGATACTTCCATCGCCCCAGATGCCGCTCAAATGAATATGAAATTCCAAAACGGAATACCATGCATTAGCAATCATCTCATTAATGATTTCATTGTAGGTTGCTTCACACCTATTCTCTGATATCATCTGTACAATCGCTTCCAGCCAATAAAACTTATAGCAGTAAGATGGGTCCTTCATCATTCGTGAAAACCCTTCTATATCCAGAGCATTATAGTATTTACTATCAATAACTAATCTGTTGTCTGTTTTCTTAATATCAAATTCAGCCATTGCTCTTCTCTCCGCTCTGTTCTAACATCGTCCGATATCCACAGCCTTTCGATGGCCAATTTCGGAATATCTTCGATGATTTTCCTAAAGCTTTCTTCCGTATGATAAGTGAAATATCTGCCGTTCCTATATCCTTCAAATTCTCCGTATTTAAAAGAAGTATATATGACTCCGCCATTCTTTATGGCATCCGTCATTTTCCGCAAAATAGCTGGCAGTTCTTTATTTGCAACATGTAAGATAGATGCACACGCCCAAATCCCATCATATACACCTATACAATCAAGCTCCTCAAACTTCATTTTCTTAACGGATATTCCCGTATAATTGCAGGCTATTTTGCATAGCTCATCTGAACCGTCAATCGCATCTACATTATAACCCTTATTTAAAAAGTATTTCGTATCTCGCCCTGAGCCACAGCCAAAATCTAAAATTTTACCACCTTCGGGCACATACTTTAAAAACAAATCTTGAATTTCAGTAAAGTTGACATTTACAGTTCCATCCGCAAATTCTCTGGCGTTTTTATTGTAATAATTCAGAGTGTCCTCCACTACTTTCATGACTTTTGAGCGACCTTCCCGCTAATATAGTTTAAACGTAAATATCTTACTTCTCCAACAAAAACTCCGTCAACCTGACTATTTTTATCCCATCCAGCTTCACAGGATTATCACATTCCCCCGCAATAATTATTTTCTCATAATTATCACGTATTTTTCTAAGAGGAGCCAGTTCTCTTTCTCTGGTTGATGGATTGTTCATTGATTCAGTTACTTGAAAATATATTTTGTCCGTAGCATTAGTTGCTATGAAATCAACTTCCTTTTCATCAATCTTACCGATAGCCACATCATATCCTCTTCTAAGCAATTCAAAATAAACGATATTCTCAATACAATGTCCTGTATCCACATCACGCAGTCCTAACAAATAATTTCTTAAGCCAATATCCACGATGTAGTATTTTCCCAGTGTTTTCAAATACTCTTTACCCTTGATATCAAATCTCTTAATTTCATAAAAAACATAAGATTCCATCAAAGCCCCAACATATGCCTGTATAGTCTGAACTGCCGGCTTTCCGTTCCTTTTATCTGTGTCCAGCAATTTTTCATTAACCAACGTATTTCCGATAGATGTGATGGACGTATTGTTACCGATATTATCTGCTAGGAACATAATAATTTTTCGCAGCAGTTCCGCATCAGTTATCTGCCTTCGCCCACGATGCTTTTCCCTTTCCAAAATATCACGCATAACTACTGTTGAATATATCCCATCTAAAAGTGTAAAAACCTTATCCGTGTCAAGACCAATATCTGCAATACCAGGCATTCCACCAAATTTCATATAAGATTCAAATAATTCCTTGGGATCATAATTCTCACCGTCTACATCATATATACGTTTACGTAACTCTCCGGAAGGACTCCGCTTCTCCTTTACCTCATATCCTTGAAAATCAAGAAATTCTTTAAAGGACAATGGCAGCATTTTTATCTCAACACAACGACCTGCTAAATAAGTAGCATACTCAGATGATAGTAAATATGCATTAGAACCGGTCACATATATGTCGCAGTCAAAATCCACCCGAAACGAATTGACGGCGTCCTGCCAGCTCGGAATACGCTGAATCTCATCAAAGAACAGATATGTTTTTTTATCATCCGGCATTCGCTCTTTCACATATTGGTATATATCTGTAGCCGTCATATTGTGAAATTCAATAGATTCAAAATTCATCCGGATAATCTGCTCCTGCTCTACTCCATTTTCCTTCAAATATTGAATCATTAACTTTAACAGGCTCGATTTACCACAGCGACGGATTCCCGTGACAATCTTTACCAATTCTGTATCTTTAAAAGCAATCAGTTTGTTTAAATATAAATCCCGCTTTTTAAGTTGTTCTTCTTTTTTTAACATATTAAGTCCCCATATTTGCAAAAGCTTTTTACAGTATCATTTACGAATATAGCATAACACAAACTTTCAATTTTAACAAGTTTGTGTTATCAATGTTCAAAAACTTCCGAATTTCCTTTGCAGAAAAAAAGGATACCCATTACAAGGTATCCCTTTTCCTTTTACCCTATCAACTTCTCCAACTCCGTAACCAACTCCCCAAACATAGCCAGCGCATTCTTCACAGGCTCCGGGCTTGACAGATCCACGCCCGCCATCTTCAGCAGTTCAAGCGGATCCTTGGAACATCCACCCTTCAAGAAGCTCTTATACGCTTCCACTGCGCTCTCTCCCTCGGAACGAATCTTTTTGGACAGCGCAATCGCTGCGGAGAAGCCTGTCGCATACTGATACACATAGAATGCCGTATAGAAATGAGGAATCCTCGCCCATTCCAACGCAATCTGCGGATCTGATACCATATCGGGACCAAAATACTTTTTGTTTAAATCCAAATATACTTCGCATAAGCTGTCCGCCGTCAGCGCTTTACCTTCTGCGTACATCTGGTGCGTAATCTTCTCAAATTCCGCAAACATAGTCTGACGGAACACAGTTCCCTTAAACTGATCCAGGAAATAATTAACCAGATAGATTTTTTCCTGCTTATCCGTGCACTTCTCAAGCAAATGCTGCATCAATAGGGATTCATTACAGGTAGAAGCAACTTCTGCCACGAAAATCAGATAAGAAGCATAGGTAAATGGCTGCGTTTCGTTTGAATAATAACTGTGCAGCGCATGTCCCATCTCATGTGCAAGCGTAAATACCTCATTCAGCGTATCCTGATAATTCAGAAGCACGTAAGGGTGTACGCCGTAAGCGCCCCATGAATAGGCTCCGCTTCTCTTATTCTGGTTCTCGTATACATCAATCCAGTGATTCTCAAATCCCTCTTTTAACAGAGACAGATATTCTTCTCCCATCGGAGCAAGTCCTTCCAGCACTATTTCCTTTGCTTCTTCGAAAGTGTAATTAGCTTCATATTCGTCCGTAAGAGGAGCATACACATCATACATATGAAGTTCATCCACCCCAAGCACTTTTTTCCGCAACGCCACATAGCGGTACATATCAGGCAGAGCCTCATGTACTGCTTCAATCAGGCTGTCATAAACAGAAACAGGAATCCTGCCGGTATCCAGAGCCATTTCACGTGAAGATGCGTAGTTACGTGCATCTGCATAGAATTTCTCCTGTTTAACATTCGCCTGATACATTGCCGCGATGCTGTTCTTAAGCTGTCCGTACACTTTATAATAGGTTTCAAAAGCGTTTTTCCTGACTTCTCTGTCTTTCTTTTCAAGCATGCTGATGTAGTTGCCTTGTGAAAGCTCTATCAGATTTCCGTTTTCATCCTTCATTTCACCGAATTTCAAATCCGCATTATTCATGAACGAATAAATATCCGATGCCGCGGACGCCAAATCCAAGGACTTCGCCAGCAGAGCTTCCTCCTTATCAGAAAGCGTATGCTCTTTCTTTCTCAGATA
>CAMWWS010000335.1 GCA_947178085.1 uncultured Lachnospiraceae bacterium
GTCAGATACATGTGCGCCCATAGCAGAGAGCGGATATATCATTGCCGTGCCTTCCTGTATCGCCAGCCGTTCAACAGCATCAGTATCATCCGAACACCATATCTGCGGACTGTAATACAACATTCCCGGATCGAATCTGGCGCCGCCTCCGGAACAGTTCTCCAGCAAAATATGCGGAAAGTCCTTCGTTAACCGCTCCTGCAATTCATATACTGCCAATGCTTGTCTATGGAAAATTTCTCCCTGTCTGTCTTCGGGCAGACCATAACTTCCTACGTCGCTTAACTGCCTGTTCATGTCCCACTTTACATACTCAATGTTTGCGCTGCGCAGTATCGCGGAAATCATATCATAAATATGATCCCTTACTTCCTTACGTGTCAGATCCAGTACATATTGGTTACGGGAAAGGCTTCCGGTTCTGTTAGGAATAGCTATCGCCCAATCGGGATGCGCCCGATATAAATCCGAATCCGGAGATATCATTTCAGGCTCCATCCAGATACCAAATTTCATTCCCAGCTTATTGACTTCTTCCACCAGATACTTCAAACCACCTTTAAGCTTTTCTTCATTGACTACCCAATCACCCAAGCTGCTGTTGTCATCGTTTCTGTGCCCGAACCATCCGTCATCCATGACCAGCATTTCTATGCCAAGTTTGGAAGCCTGTCTCGCGATATCCAAAAGCTTCTCAGTATCAAATTCAAAGTATGTCGCTTCCCAGTTATTGATAAGAATCGGGCGTTTTTTGTCCCTATACTCGCCTCTGATCAAATGCTTCCTATATAAATCATGAAGCGTTCTGCTCATGCCGCCGATACCGTCAGCGGAATAAACGCAGACAACTTCAGGTGCCTGAAAACTTTCATTTTTTTCAAGCTTCCAACAGAAATTCTCCGGATTAATTCCCATCATGGCACGCATACTGTCGAATTGATTTAACTCTATCTGTGCCATGAAATTACCCGAATATATGAAATGCATTCCATATACATCGCCGCTTTCCTGAGTAGCGGTACGCGCTTTCCACGCTATAAACGGATGCACCTGATGTCCTGATTCTCCACGATTGGAGGAAACGCCCTGTTTTCCTTTCATAACGGGACGGCACTGGATTGCTCGTTCTCTTGCCCATGAACCATGCAGGGTAATCATTTCATACTCTTCATTATCCATATCAATGCATGCTGACAATACTTTTGTCAGATAGACCGCGTTTTCTCCCTTATTTATCACTTTAACGCTTCTTGCTATGGCATCATTATCACTAAAAACCGTGTAAAGCAGAATAATCTGCAGCTTCAGGACAGAATCTTCGCCCAAAAGCTCCAGCGTCTTGCATTCCCCTTCCGTTCCATATGTAGCAGGCAGCCCGTCAAGCGCAGGTTTGCCACCATATATCTTATGAGAAACATAGTTTAAGGAAACGCCTGTATGACCGCCCATAGTCCTGACGCTCAAAGTTCCTTCCCTGTAATCTCCCAGTCCGCTTCCCGTATATTCCATCGGAAAAGAATCCAGAAATGAAGCTCTGTCCCTGTTATTACGGGACGGAACGAAAGGCGCTTCTTCTGTACGCATCAGATATGCCAGATCATCATTCGCAAGCTTTCTTCCATAATAAATATGACCTAAAAAATTCTCTTCATCCACAATTCCTATGCAGTAACTTGTATGCGCAGTATCAAGTTTGAATATACGCCTCTTCTCATTAAAAATAATGTCCATGCCGTTTCCTCTTCTCTCCTTTTATATGTGTAAAACTCGCTATTCAAGCCCTGCAACATCATCAACAGGTAAAGAAAGTACGAATCCCTGAGCCTCACTCTGCATTCCGCATTTCTGTCCGATTGCCTGCATAATAGCCAGTTTATCCTCATTTCTCGCAAGTATGATAACTACTTCCCTCTCCTGCTGTACGCTGATCTTCCAGAATTTCATCGCTTCTTCGCTTCCAAGCTGCCTGCTGTGAAATACGGTTCCTCCGGACGCCCCCACAGGTCTGGCAGCCTCCATTACCTCTCCGCTGTATCCCTGATTTACGAATGCCATTATCATATAATATTCTCTTTCCTTCATATCCGCATTTTCCCCCTCTAATAAAGTTCGATTTATCTCCGGCTGTAAGGTTTCCATCAACTGTAAAAGACGTCCGCTGCTGCCCGACATAACGACGGAAAATGCAATCCCCGTATTCGGCATTCCAAGATGCAGCTTCTTTTGCAGTTTTGATATCATTTCATCTGCATATGCTCTTGGCATCATACACACCGTTATTATTTTATCTACCCCGTCAAGTCCAAGCATATCCATGATTTCGCTTGAAGCCGTACCCTGGGCATGGAAAGTATATTGCATCGGTATGTCTGACTGTTTATACAGGTCCATAGCTTTTTTGGTCAGCTTCGGCGTTGCAATCAGAAACAGAATACGAAAAGCCGTTTTCTTATAATTCTCTGCCATAACTCAGACCTCCTCAAACTCAAATATTTCATCCACAGTATCCGGGTATACAGTTTCCGGTGCCGCTGCTTTGTCTGCCATGTTAAGCTTGTATTGATATACCATTCCCATTATCTGAACGGCAATAAGCGGAGTCAGGGCTACCAGCGCCACAACGCCGAATGCATCTGCCATGATATTACCGCCTACCGCATTACATGCTCCGATACTGAACGGAATCAGGAATGTAGTTGTCATAGGACCGCTGGCAACACCACCGGAGTCAAACGCAATACCGACGAACATCTTAGGAACGAACCTTGAAAGAATCAATGCTATAATATATCCCGGTATAACAATATAGTATACGGGAAGCCCTGTCAGTACCCGCATCATTGCAAGACCCACGCTGACAGAGACGCCGATTGACAGACACTTATTCATTGAGCCGGAGGAAACCGCACCGTCAGTCACATCCTGAACCTGACGATTAAGAACCTGTATAGCAGGCTCCGCTTTTACGATATAATAACCAATCAGCATACCTATCGGTATCAACAGCCACTTCCAGCTGCCGGAAGCGATTTCATTTCCCATAGATGAACCTACCGGTGCAAATCCTGCATTGACCCCGCATAAGAAAAGAACGAGCCCTATATAGGTATAGGCAAGACCTACCGAAATACGCTTAACCTGACGCCGTTTATAACGCCGGCTGAACAATTGGAAAATGGCAAATACCGCAGCAACAGGAAGAAGTGAGATTAAAACTTCTTTTATATAAGGCGGGACGTTTTTCAAAAACTCTATAACTACATCTCTGGTAGTCACGACATCCGCCACCTCTGTCACGGAATATGCCGCCTCAGTCGGGTTATAGAAACATCCCAGAATCAGTACCGCCAATACCGGTCCGATACTGGAAAGAGCTACCAGACCGAAACTATCGCTTGAGGCATTTTTATCACCTCTGACCGAAGCCAGACCGATACCCATCGCCATGATAAAAGGTACTGTCATAGGACCTGTCGTTACTCCGCCTGAGTCAAAAGCAACCGCCAGAAAACCCTGTGGAGACAGAAAGGAGATTCCGATAAGAACTATATAAAACCCGATTAAAATAGTTGAAAGATTTATCTGAAACAAAATTCTCACAATTGCCATCGCCAGAAAAATTCCGACTCCGACCGCCACTGTCAAAATCAAAATGTGATTGGGAATGGACGGAACCTGCCCCGCCAATACCTGCAGATCCGGTTCGGAAATCGTTATAATTGCTCCCATCGAAAACCCGATTAATAAAATCAATATAATATGA
>CAMWWS010000336.1 GCA_947178085.1 uncultured Lachnospiraceae bacterium
CGATAAACCGCTACAGCCAATTCCAGCCAGAGTTTCTTCTCCACGACGATGGTGCCATCCATGTCGAAGGTGGCGATGCGCTCTTCTATAGGAACATAGTTATCGCTTTTTTTGTCGGTGACCGATTCAACGAAGTCAATAATCGCCTGCTTATTGGAAGAATTGTCATTCCAAGATGGAAGAACATTTGCATTCTTTGAACCACAGCTGCATAACAAACAGGATAATATACATATGGTTGCAAGAAGATAAGCACGGTGAAGTTTGCCTTTTATATTCATATGTACCTCCCTAATTTTGTGTAATTCTGAGAATATAATCTCTCTGCTGTCCGAGGCTCATTGAGATAAACGGAGCCTGCCAGCCGCCGACTCTGACATTGATATGCTTATACTTATCGAGTTCCTGATATAGCGCGTCATTATTCGGAGTATTAGCAGCGTCATAACTGAGTTTATAAATTTTTTGGTAGACATCCTTATTACCGAATGCCACGGTAAGCATATTGCCGTTGGTATCTCTGAATTTATCGATTATTCCGACGATATATGCCTCGTTTTTCTGGGATTCATCAATACATAAGTCGACAATTGCTCCGGCTGACAGTCTGTCCATAGGAAGATTTTTATAGGATTCAAAGACGTTGCCGATTCCCTTGCTTATTGTTCCTGCTGCAGGAGAGAAGTTAGCAGTCATCGGATCATTGGAACGTCTGTTAGCAGATGCAACAATTCCTTTTCCCTGATGCGGGTATTGTTCAAAGGTTCCGCATCCTGCCGTAAAATGCATATTGAAATTCCGCCCAAACCGCTCTTTAAAGGATTTTCCGTAATATCCTGCGATACTGCGAAGATGGCTGATTTGTTCCTGCTCGAATGTTAATCTTCCGGTCTCCTTGTCCGGTGTCAGTGGGTATAGGAAAACCGTATCCGCAAGTTTTTTGGATTTTTCCACTGCATCACAGAAGGTATTAATAATATAGTTGGCGATTTCATTAGATTCAATGTCACCGAATTTAGGAGAATTGGTATCAAAGTCGATTTTCATCTCCAGATATTTTTCCCTAAGCTCAACCTCGGATTCGTCGGCAGTGAAATCAGCTTTCATAGCTTCACGTACTTCATCAATAGTATATTTATGCTCGTCGAATACCCACTTTTTGATTGCGGCAGTTGTATTGATAACATCGGGCATACCGATCATAATCGTTCCGCCTATATTGTATTCGGGTCCTCCCCATGCCTTATCGCAGCCTTTACGCATACAGCCGCCCAGAACGGCTGAGTAGAGCGGTGAGGGATTTATATACTCGTCCATCATATAGCATTCATAGAGAGAAAAAGTTGACTGATCAATGAAAAACTGCATATATTTTTCGAAGTTTTCCTTAAATTCTTCATAGTTTGTCACTTCGTCGGAAATAAAGCTGAGCTTACCGCCTCTGAGCATTCCCGGATTAGTATCCAATGATGCGCCGCGGTTAATGGTACATTGGAGAATCGGCATACAGTTGAGCATACCGAATGTCCAATCGGATAATCCGTTGAGGATTGGTTCCCAACAGCCATCCACACAGTAGTCGTTTGCCAGCTTATGATATTTTTCCCTCGTTTCGGCATCAACGTCAGTCTTGTAATCAAGCAGACTGTTTGTAAGCGCCGGAATAAGTACATCATCATTCAGAAGCCCCGGTATATTGCCAGTCTGGTCTAAACATTTAGCGATACATTCAATGTATTCCCGTGGAGAATCTTTGTGCACTCTGGCGTAAATGCCCGGCGTGGAAAGATTAACATTAGAAAAAGCGTTTAGGATGATATATGTCATCGGGGTGGTTGCATCTTTGCCATCCGGTGTCAGACCGCCGACTATTACGTTCTGTAAGAAATTATTAACACCTGCCCGCTGATCCAGATAGTAAGGGTGAATACCTAAAGCGGCATTGTTATCCATGTGATCCTGCGACATCAGATATTTCGTAGTTATATTCAATCTCCCGGCAGCCTTGATAAGGAGACACTCAAATAGTTCCGTACATTCACGTATGTATGTTTCATCATTGAGCCTGTTTTCATCAAGATATTTATTTAACACCTGATCCAGCCTTCCAAAAGAAATATAGTTCATACTTGCATGAAGAGCCGTATGGAAGGTACATATTGCCTGTATAGCTTCATGGAAGGTATCAGGGGAATTTGCCGGAACTTTTCTGCAGATTCGGGCTATCTCCAGAAGTTCCACGCGCCGTTTAGAATCTTCCGCATATTTTTGCGCTTCCGACTCAGCCAAATCCGCGTATTTGTTAGAATAATCAATAACAGCCTGACAGCTTATGGCAACGGATTTGTAGAAATCTATTTTTCCGTATATCTTTTTGTCGTCCTGCTCCAATTTGACGGCTTTTTGTTTTGCCTCGCTGATTATGGCATTTAGTCCGCCTTCAAACAGGCGGTTATAATCTACGGTATTGTGGCCGAGCAGCGCCATTTCGGTTTTGTTGGTAAAGGACGCAACCCTGCGCTCGCTTTCAGTGAGATAATTGGGAAATACTTTACCAAGACCGTTTGAACCCATGGGGATTACGCCTACAATTAATTCGTCTTCACCAATCTCATAAGTCCGCGTATGTTTGGAACATTTTTCATCTGTCATTTTTTTAAGCATCTCATCAATGGCATATGCTTTACGGATTGCGGCAGACTTATCGGGATATTTTAATGCAATGTCGTCGAACTCCTTACAGTCAAACCATTCTGAGCTGCGGTCACTCATTCCTCTTTCATATAAAGCGTCAAGCATCCTTTTTACACGATCACTCATTTGTACCCAATAATGACTCATAAACCCTCCATTTCTGTGCTGTTGCACAATCATCAATTAGTTTATTGTTGTTGTATGTATTCCTGAATTGAGAAAAAACTCTGCGATATCACTGATTTCCTCGTGATTTGGAATACACTGTGCTACATTAAGTTCAGCCTCCTTTCCGATTAATTCATAGTAGTGGTTCATATGTGGATTACATGGAAGAATTTGCAGTTCCATGATGCCATTTTCAAGTAATATATCATGCAGAACGCGTAACTGATTTTCTCTATCCGTATAGCCTCTGATTATCGGAAGACGTGCAATCAGGCGCGGATTTGTGGTTTGCCTTAAAATATTAATCAGTCTTTGACAGTTTAAGCGAGCAGTTTCCATATCAGAAAATTGAGGTAAATATATTTCTCGAAATCCCAACAGCCAGCAATCAACATACTGTGCCGCATCCTGATACATACTGTCGGGCAACAGCATGGATGTCTCTACACAGGTGTTAATTTGATATTTTTTGCATAACTTAAGGAGTTCAAGTGCCGCTTTGTTTTGCAGAAGGGCTTCGCCGCCACTTAAGGTAATTCCTCCGCTGTTTTTAACTAAATCCAATTGAGGGCGGAGAGTTTCAAAAAGCTCACCTACTTCTTGTATGACTGTGGGTAAAGATAATACGCCGGAAGAGAGCCCTTTGTCTGAATAGGGACAGGCAGCAACACATCGGCCACACTTTGTACATTTGTCATAG
Organism: uncultured Lachnospiraceae bacterium; assembly: GCA_947178085.1. Next base: position 3,563 of record CAMWWS010000336.1, read on the forward strand.
TCTATAAAATGTTCGTCAGAAGTGAACTTATGCGCATGATTAGGGCATGCTTTTTCACATTTTTTGCATAAGCGGCATAGCTGTTTGCGGAAAAGTAACGGTGAAACATTGTATCTGGAATGAGGAGAGTGACACCATGGACACTGCGCAGGACAGCCCTGCATATACACAAC
>CAMWWS010000337.1 GCA_947178085.1 uncultured Lachnospiraceae bacterium
GGTTGTTTATGCGTATCAGGATGGAGAGGGGTGGAAAAGTGCGAAAAGTAGTGCAACTTCTCAGATTGAGTCAACGAGCATTGCAGGAAATTGGGGTGGAACATACATAGATGTATTTTCGAAGAAAAAAGCAGAATTGGATATTATAAAAGTGCAGGATGATGGAAGTGTATCGGCTGTTTATACATTTGACGAGGGCAGCTATGAATTGTCCGGTACATGGAATCAGGAAAGTCTGGAATTGTGGCTGGAAGCGGGTGATTGGATTGTTGAGCCCTCTACAATCAGAATTTCTAATGATAAAGAAGACATTACAGGAGAATTAAAGTTGGAAAAAGACAGATTGGATGCAAGTACAAGACAAGGGTTTATACATTTTGCGGCGACAGAAAACTAAAGGGAAAGCGCAGTATCATTTAATGCGATTAGATTACAGAAAGGAGATTGAGCAATATGGGATACAGTATTGTAAGATATGATTTAGATAAATGCTATCGTTTTAAGGAATATAATGAAGCGAGTGCATATGCACAGAGATATATGGAAGTAAAAGGTGTGAAGGAACAATATCAAAAGCTGATTGCGGAAAAAGACAGCTATGTTCAAGATATAAAAAATATAACTGAATCTGCAAAAGAGAATGAAGATAAAATATATAATGATTGGGGAAATTGGTACAAGAAAAAAATCTCTGCGTAAGGATAACTTTAGGTCTTGTTATCATTACCATTATAAATATTGTGTTTGGCCGCCTTTTGCCCTCTGGATTACATACACTCATGACAATATTAAGTTTATTTTTGGTTATCATGGTTCCAGCATCTATTGTAATGAAAATAGGAGAAACCATTTCCGAAAAAGCGTATTATAAGTATATGGAGCCAATAAGAAGTGAAATTTTAATTAGAGGTAATAGCTTTGCAGAATATGCTGGTAAATGTAATGCAACAATAGATGATCTGTATCTTCTGTCACTTGAACCGGCACATCGGGAAATGGTAATGATGCGTAGAGAGCAGGCAAAGCAGCATGAAGAAATGATGCGTATGGAACGGGAGCGCATAGAACTTGAAAAGGAGCGTATCCGTGTCGAAAAAGAACGTCAGGCGGATGAAAGAACTGCGCGCGCAGAAGCACGTGAGGAAGCCAAACAGTCGAGGAAAGTTCAGGAGCGTTTGCTTCGAATAGAAGAAGACAGGGAAATGCGTTATAGAAGATAAGTGAAGATGTGTTTTAAAAGGTGTCTGCTTAGCAAGGGCACCTTTTATCATAACTGAATTGAGGATAAGCAAATGAAAAATAATAAGAAATACATTTTTATATTACCCGGCATATGTCTTACTATTTTGATTTGTAGTGTGATATTTTTGCTGATAAGAAATTCTGCGACAGATGAAAACACAGTGAGCCGTTATGAATGGCTTGAAATGTTAGGGGAGCGTTTTGGAGTTAACGAATATATTAACGAAACGCCATATTTTAGAGATGTTGATTCTGGCAATCCCTATTTTGCCTATATACAGTCGGCAGTGGAAGGGAAAATTCTGGATGTATCTTCTGATTTTGATGGAGAGAGATATGCATCCGGGGAATTTATCATAGTAACGGCAATGAAAACTCTCGGGGAAAGCAAGGTACGGATATATCTTAATGCGGATGATGATATAACAGATGAAACATTTGCAGAGTTAGCTATAGAACATGGTCTTGTTGAAAAAGAAAAACTTAAAAACGGATTTACTAAAGAAGAATGTGAACAAGTTTTGGAAACTTTATATAATTTATATTTTGGTGAATTTTGGAAAGACGATTATTCCAATGTTGTATACCAGGACGGGGTTATTGAATTATCTTCAAAAGATGTATTACGAAGCAATATTGACGGCTCTAAAATTGTGGTTACAAATGATGTGGTAAACTCTTGTAAAGCCAAAACCATTATTGTATTTACACAGGAAGATACAGGGCTTAAACTGGCAAGGAAAATTGTCGGTATAGATGCAGACGGCACATTGACACTCGACACTGTGGAATTGAATGAAGTAGTGGAAACCCTGACAGTTTCGGATATTACGGAAATAACTTTCGATGATATTGTAAATTATTATAGTTTGGACGAAAATATAAGCGGCTCAAATGATTTAATGGTTCAACCACACGACACAAGTTTTATCGATGCAAAAGTATTTTCCGGTGCGGTAAATAGTAAAGGCTATAAATTATCTGTCTCTACGCAGGGTGAAGACGAAAAAAGGTGTATAGCAATACAAATTACAGAGAATGCAACAGGAGTATCATATAAACTCCCGATCAGTGATAAAGTGAAAAGGGAAGATGATTATGCTGCAGAAATAAATATAGATAAGATATGTATTGGGGGACAAGTCGATTATTCGCTTTGGGATGGCGTGAAATATGCAGAGGCGGCGGTGGATGCGCATGCAACCTTTAAGAGTGAAATCAAAGCGGAAAAAGAGAAAAAAATTCCTTTATTCCAAATTCCTGTTCCGTTAGGAAATGGTCTTATAGGTGCGGATATACAGATTTATTTGGTTTTGTCGTTAGACGGAAGCATTTCGTTTGAAGCGGAACTACCGATAGAAGCATCAGTATCATATGAAAAAAATAGAGGATTAAGAAACTTTGATCATCATATTTCTGTCGAAGATCCAAAGATTGAGGTTGATTGTAATGCGGGTGTAGGGCTTCGGATTGAGCCTGTATTAATGGTACTGGGCTGTCCGAAAGTGATGGATATGGAACTTGATATCGGTGTAAGTGCGGAAGCAAAGGTTACTGCTCAGCCAAATTCGCAGATATGTGCAGATATCTCTATCTCATTTCCGTTACTGACAATTTCGGTATGTGACGATGATGATATTGATACTATTATCGGTGACTTGGGAATATCAGCAGAATGGGAGATTATAACATCGGATAATGCACCGATAAAGAAAGGATTGCATTATGAACTTGGTCCCGGTATAAGGGCAGAGTTTGTTAAAGAATGTACATATAAGAAACAGGAAGAACACTCTCCGGAGACAGCACAGCAAGATGATTCATTGTCAAGTGAGACATCCAGGTTTACAGAGTTTAGCGACTATGAAGGACCAATTGAGTTATGTATAAGTGCTCCGTTTGAGGATGCAGGTGAATACTATATCATAAAAGGAAGTTTACAGATATCTTATTCCATTTTCCAGAGGGACTTTAATAAATTGCACCCGGGAGATCGGTTTACTATTTTGGATAAGGAATTTGTATTGGGAGATCGGTTAGAAACCGAAGAATTTCCCGCGGAGATTTATTCTGTCTACTGTGTGAACGATGATAATACTTATTACATACAAACAAAGGTTGCATTAGATCATGGCAGTCGGAATGGAGAATCTTATTATCCCATATGCCGTTCTATTCCGGATTATGAAGGAATTTATGAGTCAATGCTGATTTTAAGCAGCGATTTAGACGTACATGAGATTAAAATAGCAAAAGATACTTATATTACGTCATTAATAGAAATGAGTCATTATACGGACTATCTTATAGCTGTGGATGTTTCGGGAAAGTCTGAGGAGGAGATACTTGCACTTCAAGAAGAAAGCAGACAGAATGCACTGGCCCAAATTGCGCATACGGCGGAAGAATGTTTTGAAAATCATGTTCTGATTGATGACTGGCTGGATATTGCCAATTTTTCGTCTGTTTATGGAGAATTAGATTATCCGATC
>CAMWWS010000338.1 GCA_947178085.1 uncultured Lachnospiraceae bacterium
GTTATGGGTTCCTGTTAAGAAAATTTGATAGGCGCAGGATTCGCTTAAACGAATTGTAAGCAGTCAGGGGGCAACAGCTGAAGGCATTGTTGCTCCTTTGAATGATTAAGCTCTTCAGTAAGAGATGTAAGCTTTCAGCAGTCCCACTGATAACATTTCAAATCTACATGAGTTTCATCCTTCAAAATGATACCCTCGTCTTTCAACAGAGCTCCTTGTTCATGCCAGCCGGGTGCGAGTCTGCCCGCATGATTGACTACTCTGTGACAGGGGTAATTGCCATAAAGGTGTGATATACGCAACACTTTACCTACTAGACGGGAATTCTTTTCTCTTCCGATCAGTCGGGCAATCTGCCCATAGGTGGCAACACGCCCAGCAGGGATTTCCTCCACTGCAGAAAGGATTTCATAAATCAAATCATCAGACAGCACGGTGCATCCTCCTCGTAATTTTCGGCTCCCGGGTTCGATAAAATGGAAGTTAGGGAGCAAGTGCTTTCTTTAAATCCATAACGAACTGCGCCTGTTGCTTTTTCAAAAAAGGTTTTACAAATGGCTTCATAAAAATTTTTTTAGTTGTTACATGCTCTGTAAAATCTATTTCTGTTTCAGTACCTTTAGAAGAGAAAATACCAATCCAATGTCCCCTCATATTACTGTTTTCTATATCAAACTCCCAACGCTTGTATGGTTCTACAACAGTAATGGTAAACGTGGTTGGATAACCCTCTTTGGTATATTCAATAAACTGCTTTTCATTTACAGTTTCTGTTTTGCTCAAATCACTCCGCCATGTACTGTAATTATCAATCTGCAAAACGATTTCCCAAACTTTATGAATATCACTTTGGATAATTGTTTTTATATTTGATGTTATCATTTTGAACATTTCCTCTCTAATTCTGCTTTATTGGATTGCTTAATGATTTTATTCTACCATAGGCGTGTTTGCAATTACATTATTTTTTTAAAGTATACTGCTTCGGTGCAATATAAAGTATTGAAAGAACTCTGACCGATTCACCATATTGTATATGTTTTATGCTATACAGAGTTTTTTTCATTTAAAATACTTTTTGCAGTGAGTGGGGTGTATAATAAAGATGGTCTGATGGCTATGACTGGTTCCGATAGATTGTGATATGGGGGAAAACGATGAATAAGGATATAAAATTATCTTTGCTACTAGTGCCATTGATTTTTATGATACTATTATTTGTTCCTGCGATGATTGAGGGTATTGTACCAAATGCATATATACAAGGAATGCCGGATGTAATAGAGAGAACATGTTTATTAATACTGGTTACATCAATGATAATATGGTGTTTATTTTTTTTATATATTCCAACAGGCGTATATATTGCGATACTGGTTGTATATACGGTGGTTTCCTGGAGATGGATTCTGAGGAGCAAGAAGGGTAATGCGATATACTTTATAGTGTGGCTTGTCCTCTGTGTATTGTCAATTCTGATGTATTGGAAGTGGGGACCGGAATATTGTATTTTGATAAGGCAATAAATATGCCATACGGTTTGTGTATCCGCTCTTCGTATTGTTTTTTTCGCAAAAACAATCATAGCAAAGTTTTATGCTAATCAGGAAGCCCAGGATGCATATAACAAAATAAAAGAGCAGATGGAAAGCTTTCTATATTCTTTTCATAAATTGAGTCCCTGGTAATATACCATGAATAGTATATATCGTTTTCTTGCGTATTTATATGATTTGGACTGTGTATGGGACGTTTACGATACTGACGAATACAATAGTGATGATAATAATACCGGTTTTGATGTTTCTGTGGGGAAGAATTATGACACTATAATTAATAGGTATCATGTTTTGAAGAATTTTAAGAATAGATTTTGCTGTGGGAGGAAGAAAACGATGAATAAGGATAAAAAATTATGTTTGCTGCTAGTGCCATTGATTTTTATGGTGTTGATATTTGTTCCTGTGATAATTTTTGAGATTGCACCGCGTACATTCATACAAAAAATGCCAGACGTGCTATTCGCGCTATTGAATCCATTTGTGTTAATACTAGGTATTTTAGGGGGGGGGATATGGTGTGTCACATTTGATCATATCCCGGTAGGTGTATATATTGTGATACTGGTTGTATATACGGTTGTATCCTGGACGTGGATTTTGCGGCAGAAGAAGGGTAATGCGATGTATTTTATAGTGTGGTCTGTCCTCTGTGTATTGTCAATTCTAATGTATTGGAAGTGGGGAGATATATATTATGTATTTATGCATGAGTAATCAAAGTTTTAGGGTTTGCCATCAGCCGGGCAATCTGTCCGTAGGTGGCAACACGCCCCGCTGGGATTTCCTCCATCACAGAAAGTATTTCATAAATCAAATCCTCAGACAGCGCGGTGCTGTTTTCTTTTTGTATGTACATAGTCTTTTATCTCCTTCACTGTTTTTAAATATAATTATCTCTAAAAGGAAAGAAAATCAAAGCATTTCAATCGCTTTACCATATCCCGCATGTTTTATGCTATAATATTTTAGACAGCTTGGTCTCCTTCATTTTTTCTTATTAGGGCTCGTAATGTTCTGTGGGAAGAGATGACGCAGGGAAAATCATAATCATAAGTTGTTAAGCTACAAATTTAATGTGAATAAAGTAAACGGAGGGCAAGATTGAACATTATTGATAAAAATATAGACGGCGGACAGCCGTTTGATTGGGGAAAAACATCATTGGATTATGCAAAATTCCGGGATATCTATCCACCGGAGTTTTACGAAAAAATTATTTGCCGCAATTTGTGTGTCAACGGTCAAAATGTCCTTGATCTGGGAACAGGAACGGGCGTTTTGCCGAGAAATATGTATCGCTATGGAGCCAAATGGACAGCTGCGGACATTTCAGAGAACCAGATTGAACAAGCTAAAGTGTTGTCAAAAGATATGGATATTACGTATCATGTTGTTCCGACAGAAGATATAAATTTTGATGATGAGTCTTTTGATGTGATTACTGCCTGTCAATGTTTTTGGTATTTTGATCACGAGAAAGTTATGCCGAACCTTTACCGTATGCTTAAGTCCGGTGGGAGTATTCTTGTTTTATATATGGCATGGCTGCCGTTTGAAGATAAAGTGGCAGGTGCAAGTGAAAATCTGGTATTGAAATACAATCCTAAATGGAGTGGTTCGGGGGAAACGATGCATCCGATTTTCATACCGGATTGTTATAAAGAAAAGTTTAATCTGGTCTATCATGAGGAATATCCGTTAAAAGTCTCTTTTACCCGTGACAGTTGGCATGGCAGAATGAAAGCCTGCCGGGGAGTCGGCGCTTCCCTTACAGAATCGGAAATTGCCATGTGGGAGAAAGAACACAAGAAATTACTTGCGGAAATTGCTCCTGCTGAGTTTGAAGTTTTACATTACGCTGCCATTGCCGAGCTGAAAAAGAAATGAGGGAATTGTAAGCGAGTTTCAGGGGATATGGCTACAAATGCAGAAGTAGATAATTAGAAAAATAAAGGTGATCAGATGGGATATTTTCCTTTTTTTATGGATATAACCGGGAAAAGTGGTGTGATCATAGGCGGAGGAAAAGTTGCGGCGAGGAAAGTAGAGAAGCTGCTTATGTTTGAACCGAATCTGACTGTGATCGCGCCTCAGGTTGAAGAATGTATACGAGCACAGGAGAAGCTGCTACGAAAGGATACGGCGGCAACTTTGCATTATAT
>CAMWWS010000339.1 GCA_947178085.1 uncultured Lachnospiraceae bacterium
TGCCTTTGACGGTGACAATACAGTCAAGCCGGAGCTTCTTCCGCAGGTTTTTAATATAGGTATCAACCGTCCGGTCAATGATCGGGTAGCTGTCTCCCCACAGGTCATCCAATATCTGTGAGCGGGTAAGCACCAGCCCTTTATGCTCCACAAGCAGCCTTAGCAGGTCTATCTCCTTCGGGGTAATGTCAATCCTGCCGTTTTTGTCCTTTGCTGTGTAACCAGAGAAATTTACCGTTACATCCCCAAAAGTCATGATGTCGGATACCTCGCCTTTTCCGCACCGCCGTAAAAGCGCTGTGATGCGCCGCCCCAACAGAATCATGGAAAAAGGTTTTGTGATGTAGTCATCCGCCTGTTCATCAAAACTCGCCACCTGTGTATATTCATCTTCAATCGCCGTAAGCATAAGGATGGGCACTGGACTTTTCTGCCGTATCTCATGCAGGACGGCAAGCCCCGATACTTTGGGGAGCATGATATCAAGTACAACAAGGTCAATACCACCCTTTCCAAATATCTGCAATGCCTCGTCACCGTCATAAGCGGGAATGATTTCATGTCCTGCCGATTTCAAATATTCACATATTGCCTCGTTTGTTTTTCTGTCATCTTCCACAATAAGTAATGCCGCCATATAAGCACCTCCCGATATTTTGAGTTTAACATATCAATGTGGAATAAGTATGAAATTCTTTCCTTTTTAAGAATTTTTTATAGAAGTGAATCATAAATTACCAAAACGTGGAAAAAGGACTGCCAAAACAGCCCCTTTTCCTTATTTTATCATTTTCACATATTCTCTTTACCGCTTTACTCATACACTATTTGGCGAAACCCCTATGGCATCAATTATTTATAACCGCCTGTGCCACGATTAAACTTAGTGGACTTTTACCCTTTTACCCCAACCCGATTACGGTTCAACAAATTGTACATTTGCCAAGTGAGCTATGTTATGTTAGAGCCGCCTTAAAAGCTGTACCAACTCATGCGACTCATTTGTATCTAATGCAGTCTGTCTGGTATCAAACTGTGAAAAAGATTACCACGATAAAGAATCCCTCATACCAGTTTTTTGTATGCCTTCGTTTTTCTATATTTCCCCAAATCTTCTCTTTCTCTGTATGCCCTGATTTCATCTATATCAAACTCAACATAGTATATTGTTTCCTCAAGTTCATTTCCTACGAAAATGGCGTTATCAAGCGATACTCCTTCTTCTGTCCATACCATAGGATTAAATGCGCAAGAATTACCCATTCCCTCTGACGGAGGATTGGCCATCGCTATGCCGACCATATTTTCCATAGCCCGCACTGACAATTCTTTTAATCTGGGCATCATCCCGCCGCAGCTATTTGGGTGCATAATAAGCTCCGCACCATTCAGCATCAATTCTCTGGCGCTCTCCGGATATTCCCGGTCATAACAAATCATGCAGCCCATTGTTATTCCGTCAAACTGGCACACAGGAAATATGTCTCCGGATTCAAGGTATCTTTCCCAATCAAAATCGCAGGTATGTACCTTTGAATATTTCAAAATTACTTTTCCGTCCCTGTCAATTATCCACGCTGTATTTTTCGGATATTGCTTCCCCTTAGAAAAACCGGTTATGACTACACCTATGTTCAGTTCAGCAGCAAGATTGGTTATTTGAACAAAATGTTTTTCGTCCTCAGTCAAAGCATTTTCACACCACTTTATAAAGTCTTGGTGATTTTCAATCTCCTGAATCGGTAATAATTTCTCGCAAATATCCGGTACGCTATACGAAGTAAGAAAACATTCCGGGAATAATACTAAATCTGCACCATTTTCACTTGCTTCCCGAATCAGTTTTATAGCTGTTACGGTATTCTGTTCAATATCCGGCGTAATCGTATCATACTGAATAAGTGCTACCTTCAATTTTTTCATAAAGCCCTCCTTAATGTTGACATAGCTACATTATACCGCAGCGGTCTTTCAGATGAAATAACTTTTTTGGAATATTGCCTCCTGTCATAATTGGTAAACTGCTGTAAGCTGATCTCGAATCGAATCTCTCAGATTATGCGTAATGATAATTACACACAACTGAGGTGTATTCAGCAAGTTGGTCTCGATGTCTAAAGCGTTTGCTTCATCCAGAGCAGATGTGCCTTCATCCAAAACAATGTATTGAACATTGCGAATCAGGCTGCGTGCCAGCGCAATACGCTGGCGTTGACCACCGGAGAGATTTTTACCATTTTCCTTAATCACAGTATCCAAACCATCCGGCAAGGAATTTACAAAATCCTCCAAGCGGCATCTCTTTATGACTGCCATGATTTCCCGATCTGTAAAAGATTGTCCTAAAGTTATGTTGAACCTGATTGTATCATGAAACAGATACACCTGCTGATCCACATAGGCTATATGACGATGCAGGTCTTCCGGACAAATATGTTTCTGCTCCACTTGACCATATCGAATCTCTCCGGTATAACCGGGAAGCAAACCGAGAATGATTTTTGTCAATGTCGTCTTGCCACTGCCGCTTTCGCCCATAACCGCATATTTACAGCCCGCATGGAATGAGAAATTTTTGTCCTGTAGGATTATCCGGTCACCATATTGGAAAGAAACATTATGTAGCGTAATTTCGGGGATTTCATCAATAATAGATTTTACTATATCAGGGTAAGTAGTATCCATACTAAACTTTTCCCATAGCGGTTTAGATGCTTTAACTGTCATAAAAGATCGGACAAATGCCCCAGCACCATTGAAGAAACTGCCTGCCAGATTTCCGACAGAAAGAACTGCGCCGGCTGGCGTGGCTCCGGCAATCGCAACTAATAAGGTAACAAACAGAAGGATACACTGTCCAATCATGCTGATGGTGGAAATCAGGCTTTGAGCGGTCGTGTTGATGCAATTGAAGCGATAGTCAGCCAGTTCCGCTTTTTCGGATGCAACAGAGATTCTTTCGCAAATACAATTACGCAGATTAGCCAGGAAAAAAATAGGGCTGCCCATTACCGTATCTTTATAACTTTCGACGCCAATCTCCATTGCGGCAGAGCGTTCTTTATTTGCTTCCCTGAGACGTTTATTTGTCAGTTGCGGCAGAACAGAGATCACAACCAACAAAGTAATTGCTGCCAGACCAATGAAGGGACTGAGCAGACACAACGCTCCCAGTGAAAAAACAGCGGTGGCAAGATTTTCAATTCCGTCGAACAAAGGTGAAAAGGATTGACTGTAAATCTGGTCTACATCGTTAGTCAGCCAAGATACATAGTGTCCACTGTCCTTGCCGGTAAACCGGATATAGTCAAGAGACGCAATTTTGCTGCTGACTATAGAGCGAAGTTTATTTTTAAACTTCTGCTGGATTTTGGCTTTTGCCAATAATGTAATATAATAGACGAGCATAGCTGCCAGCCAGATTCCCAACTCAATCAGGAAAGCATAGAAAAGGGCTTTTGCTTTATCTCCTGCATATTCGTATGCGGCATAAAAAAAGGAAAGAGAATATCCGGCATATACCATAGCCAGAGATGAAAAAATGCCCAACAGCGACACACCCAGAATGTGTCCGAGAACATTTTTAAGAAAGGTTTTATATTTCATTTGATTTGATATCCTTTCTTATCTCAGCCCAAATAGCCGGGAGTTGCGGCACAAACTCTGCATCAGTCATTACCCTTCGCTCTGCAGCTTCCATAGCAGTCCTTCCGAAG
>CAMWWS010000340.1 GCA_947178085.1 uncultured Lachnospiraceae bacterium
GCACTAAATGGAATTTCCTGAAATTCTATCCCGGTTTGGTTGGAGGGCATTGTATAGGTGTTGATCCTTATTATCTGACCTATAAGGCAGAGCAGCTCGGTTATCATTCCCAGATTATACTGTCCGGACGTAGAATAAATGATGATATGGGGAAGTATGTGGCGGAGAGTCTGGTAAAGAATCTGATTAAAGCGGATATTGCCGTTAAAAATGCCAGAGTTGCTATTTTAGGTTTTACTTTTAAGGAAAATTGTCCTGATACAAGAAACACAAAGGTAATTGATATTTATAAGGAATTGAATGAGTATGGCATTACTCCGTTAGTGGTGGATCCGGCGGCAGATGCAGATGAAGCGAACCGTCTTTATGGTATCACATTTGGAAGGCTGGAAGATGTGAAGGATATGGATGCGGTAATAATTGCGGTTGCACACGATGCTTTCCTGAAACTAAGCAGAGATGACATTTCAGCGTTCTTCAATGATGCGAATAAATGTAAGGTGCTTATGGATATTAAAGGATTGCTAAACAGGGAAGACTATATGACGGAAGAATATAGTTATTGGAGACTTTAGTAATGGATAAAATTGCAGTATTGGTTCCGTGCTATAATGAAGAAAAAACAATTAAGAAGGTTGTTGAGGATGCCAAACGGGCACTGCCGGAAGCGGTTATCTATGTATATGATAATAATTCTACCGACGAAACGGCTCGGATTGCAAAAGAAGCAGGGGCGGTTGTACGGCATGAACGATTACAGGGTAAGGGGAATGTCATCAGGCGGATGTTCCGTGATATAGATGCGTATTGTTATGTTATGGTAGATGGCGATGATACTTATCCTATGGAACAAGCGGGAAAAATGGTGGATGCGGTATTACAGCATGGCGTTGATATGGTGATTGGAGACCGACTGTCATCAACTTATTATATGGAGAATAAGAGACCTTTTCATAATATGGGAAATGCACTGGTAAAACATACCATTAATAAGCTGTTTGACTGTGATATACAGGATATTATGACCGGATATAGGGCTTTTAGCTATGGATTTGTAAAAACCTTTCCCGTCTTATCAAAGGGATTTGAGATTGAAACAGAGATGACTATCCATGCAGTATACAATAATATGCATCTGGAAAATGTAGTGGTGGATTACAGAGACCGTCCGGAGGGAAGCGTTTCTAAATTGAATACGTTTATGGATGGATTCAGAGTTATAAAAACTATAATTAATTTGTACAAAAATTATAAACCTTTTGGATTTTTTTCTTTAATGACGTTCATTTTAAGTATAGTGGCGATAGGAATGTTTATTCCGGTATTTTTGGATTTCCTGCATACCGGTTTGGTTGAGCGTTTTCCGACATTGATTGTGTGCGGCTTTATTGAACTGGCAGCGTTGCAGGCTTTTTTTGCAGGAATTATTTTATCGGATATGGCTCAGAAAAACAGGAGAGACTTTGAGCTTAAGCTTATGAAGGTGGCGCAGCAAGAGCGAAACAGCAAGGAAAGAGAGTAAACTTTTCTGTTAAGGAGGAAGAGCTGATATGGGATACAAAGATTTGAAATTTGAATCAAATAGCATTTTTTTGGTAACGGGCGGAGCCGGATTTATCGGCTCTAATCTGTGTGAAGCGATTATAGAGATGGGATATGCAGTCAGATGTTTGGATAACTTGTCCACAGGAAGTTATGACAATATTACCCACTTAGATAAAAATGAGAGATTCACATTCATTAAAGGCGATATTCGTGACCTTGACACATGCATGGAAGCATGTAAGGGGGTGGATTATGTACTAAATCAGGCTGCGTGGGGCAGTGTCCCAAGAAGTATTGAGATGCCGCTGTTGTATGAAGAAATCAATATTCGCGGTACATTGAACATGATGGAGGCTGCAAGACAGAACGGTGTGAAAAAGTTTGTGTATGCGTCAAGCTCATCTGTGTATGGAGATCATCCGGTGCTTCCCAAGAAGGAGGGGGCGGAAGGAAAGCTGCTGTCTCCCTATGCGCTGACGAAAAGAGTCGATGAAGAGTACGGAAGATTATATAAGACATTATACGGATTGGATACTTATGGTCTTCGGTATTTTAATGTGTTTGGAAGACGTCAGAATCCGGAAGGAATGTATGCAGCGGTTATTCCGAAGTTTATTAAGCTGCTGCTTGAGGATGAAGCGCCAACCATTAATGGAGATGGCAGGCAGTCAAGGGATTTTACCTATATTGATAATGTTATTGAGGCAAATCTAAAGGCATGTCTTGCTTCAGAGAAGGCAGCAGGAGAAGCCTTTAATATCGGTGCAGGCGGCAGAGAGTTCCTTATTGATATCTACTATGATCTGTGCGAAGCGTTAGGGAAGGATATTGAGCCGAAATTTGGACCTGAACGTCCCGGAGATATCAGGGACTCCAATGCAGATATCAGTAAGGCTAAGGAACTTCTTGGTTATGCGCCTGAATATGATTTTAAAAAGGGCATAGGATTGGCGATAGACTGGTATAAAGAAAACCTGTGAGCTGGCGTTAGTGACTGAAGAGAGTATGGAAGGGCAGGGATAGAATGCAGATTGCGATTCGTATGGATGATATAACTCCTGATATGGATTGGGAACGATTTCATACTTTTAAAAAAATGCTGGACCAGCTTGGTATCAAACCGCTTATAGGAGTGGTGCCTGATAATAGAGATGACAATTTACACAGGGCGGAAGCTTATGACGGTTTTTGGAAATACGTCAAAGAATTGCAGGATAACGGATGGTGCATTGCCTTGCATGGCTATCAGCATGTATATACCACTTCAAAAGGAGGATTGTTTCCGCTTAACCGCTTTTCGGAGTTCGCCGGTATTTCGCTGTCCCATCAGAGAATGATGATTCAAGAAGGAACTGAAATATTAAAACAACATGGAATAAGTACTGATATTTTTATGGCTCCGGCACATTCCTATGATAGCAATACGTTGAAAGCATTGAAAGAATTTGGATATAATAAAATAACAGACGGATTTGGACAACGTCCCTACAGATGGCAGGGACTGACGTTTTATCCGATTTCTTTTATGATGAGCAGGAGTTTTAAGAAGAAAAAAGGTATGACTACTATGGTAGTGCATACTAATGAGATAGACGATGCAGGAATGAAGAGACTCGAAGAATTGCTGCAAAGCCATAAGGATAGCCTGATATCTTATGAAACTTTTTTGACGGCAGAGAATGTTGAGAAAGGATTTTTAGGACATTTGGCGGAATATCTGCTGGCGGTAATGAAGCGGATTTTGGTTAAATTGAAATCACAAATTAAGTAGCTGTTTTCATTGAAAGCTCATATGCAGTAAGCTGAGTGAAAGGCATGGTTAATAAATGGAAGAACCTATCAGAATACTTCATGTTCTTGGAGGATTAAGTCTCGGTGGGGCCGAGAGCCGTATTATGGATTTGTATCGTAATATGGACAGACAGAAAATACAGTTTGATTTTTTGGTACATTCGTCTGGGGAAGAACATTTTGACGAAGAAATAGAAGCGTTAGGGGGGCGGATTTATCGCGTTCCCCGTTTTAAGGTATATAATCTGTTTAGCTATAAGAAAGCTATAAAGAGTTTCTTTACAGTACACCATGAATATACAGCAGTGCATGGGCATATGACCAGCACGGCAGGAATTTATCTTCCTGTCGCAAAGAAAGCTGGG
>CAMWWS010000341.1 GCA_947178085.1 uncultured Lachnospiraceae bacterium
AGGTCTATTTTATCATATATTAAAACTATCAACAACTAAATTTATGATATACTAGAAAGTCTGCACCACTTTTTTCCTGTTCCAAGAGAAAGCTGTATCAGAAAATTTACCACAGCCTGAAGGAAGGTAGTATCTTTCTTCTGGGAGACTACATTGCCTGCTGTGAGGAGGAGGAAATGCTTTTTGCATAATACATATCTGGAAAAGCGAAAAACTCTCTTTATAATGTTTCTAAAATAGATGCCTCGAGATAAATAGCAATACCATCTTCATCATTGCTGCCAATGACAAGATCCGCTTTTTCCTTGACAGCATCGATGGCATTGCCCATTGCAATCCCTTTTCCGCACAACTCCAGCATTCCGATATCGGCATAATCGTCACCAAATGCCGTGATCTCTGCTGGTTCTATTCCGCTTACGGCACATACCTCCGTAATCGCGTGCTCCTTTGTGACTGCCTTCCTTGTAAATTTGTACCAATATCCGTCCGAAAAACGGATACAATCACACTCCTTCAACAATTCCTGTAATTCCTTTGCCTGCGCATCGTCAAAGATTTCTACGCACATTTTCAGGGAACTTTCCCCAAAATCCCGAAAATCCGTATAAACGCTGTCTCCCCAGCTCTGATCCTGCTCCTTGGGATCAATCTTGTAATTCCAGTAATGCGCATCTATAGTATCAATAGTAATCTCACAATCAGCACCGCATACATTTCTGGCTGCTGCTATCATCTGCCGTGTTTCCTCTGCCGAAAACGCAGCTTTATAGATGTATTCGCCACGATATTTTACGAGCGCACCGCCGCTTGCAATCAGCACATCAGGCTTCAGTTCATCAATAAAAGACAGCGCATTCTGCTCCCCTCTTGAGGTAGATACACCGATCAATATGTCCTTTTTTCTGCATTCCTGCAGTGTTATCAACGTCCTTTGTGAGATGGTTTTATCGCTGCCAAGCAGTGTGCCATCTAAGTCAAATAAAAGTAGTTTTATGTTACCCTCCTTTCCGGCTGTGGCCTGTATGATTTTCTTTTTAGTCTTTCTACTGGCATAAAAATACTCCTTTTTGATAAAAATTGTCAAGTACTAATTCTTACCAAAAAGGAGAGCGTTTTATCCAATGACGCAAACTATTTTTCACTACCAGTTAATTTGGTCCCCCTCAATTGATGCTATTATAATACCAACCTTTATTTTTTAAAAGATCACTATGTGTTCCACTTTCAATGATCTTTCCTTTATTTAAAACATAAATCCGATCCACATTATGAATAGATGCTAACCTATGGGAAACAATAATTTGTGTTTTATTTATTGCCTTTAAGTTATCATAAATTTTTTTTTCAGTCATCTGATCAAGATTACTAGTTGCCTCATCAAGTATTAAAACTTCCGTATTACCGATTAAAGCCCTTGCAATAGCTAAACGCTGCTTCTGTCCACCCGAAATATTTTGACCGCCTTCTCCTACAAGCGTATCTAATCCTAAAGGCATATTCTTGATTTCATCCTTTAACTCTGCAATTTCTAATGCATTCCAAATTTCATCATCTGAAAAGGCACCTGTTATATCAACATTTTTCCTAATACTTGCATTTAGGCACATTGGATTCTGAGTGACAATAGCGAACCACTTATAAATCTGCTCCCTCGATATCTCGGTTATCTCATAGTTATTTATATATATATTTCCCTGATCGATATCTACAGCTCCCAATAAAGTCTTTACCAAAGTTGATTTACCACTTCCTGATGAACCTACAATAGCAATTCGCTTTCCGCGTTGAACATCCAACGATACATTGTTTAAAGCATAGTCATGTCCACCATTATAACGGTAAAATACCTCCCTCATTTTAATATTGCTAAACTCACCATCCATGGCATTCCCATCATGATTTCTTTCTCTAAAATTCATCAGTTCCTTGTATCTGAGCAGTACCTCTCTTACACCATTTATACTTGGAAGCAGCATTATAATAGTGTTAAACGGAGAAGTAAAATAGCCCACTAATGTCACAAAGGCTATAAGTGTTCCAACGGACATATTACCCTCATAAACGTCAAAACTTCCAAGTATATAAATTGCCAACGGAAATCCCAAATTAACCATAGATGTGAAACAATTCATCATATTACCAACTCTTGTCTTTTCTTTAAACTTCGCAATTAACCATTGGTAATTATTTTGGAGATTTGTTTCGACAGCATTATCCATTCCCATACATTTTATTTCTACTATGTTTCCAAGCGTATCGATCAAGTCACCTTGCATTTTACTTTGTGAATAGATGTACTCTCGTGTCTTCAACAAATTCTTATTATTTAAAAATATCATTATGACAATTTGTATCGCAGCTATAGCAAATACAAATACTGTCAGTTTAAAAGACATATAAAACATCATAACCATGCACACTAAGGAGGTAATCCCTTGTATTATAATGTTCGTCAAACCATTTGTAATAATATCATTTAGCTGATTAATATTATTAAATCGATTTCCAATTTCTCCTGCAGTATGCCACTCGAAAAAACTGACATCCATACGAAAAAGTTTAAAAAGCATATTTGAAGTCATTCGGTTAAATAATTCCATATTAACTTTTAATAAAACCGCCTGCCTCAACCAACTTATTCCCAAATGGGAAAATATGACCGCAAAAATAACACACAGCATTTTAAATGCATTAGGTTGAATATCTTTCGATAAACTGTCTATCACATTCTGTACGATCATTGGAACACATAATGTTATAATCTGTGCCAATAACATTAAAACCATTGCTAGCAATAGATCTTGTATCTTTAATTTGAGTTTAATTCCGCCCCGTTTTACCTTTTTTTTATTTGTTGTTGGAGTTATATATACCAAAATATCCTTATAGTTATTTTGTAATTCAGAAAATTCCAAAATATATTTCCCCTTTGCGGGATCCAGCACAACAAATTTTCCATTCTTTTTAATTTTTTCTACTACAATATAATGGCTGTCATTACACAAAATAGCCGGAAGTTTTTCAATTAGATTTTTCTGATCATACATATATTTGTAAGCTGCAAAATTAAAACCATACTTTCCTGCAATTTTTTTCATTTGAGCTAATGATATTCCATCCCGTCCTATGAAAAAATCTGAACCAACATCCACTATATCAACATTACAGCAATAGTAATTAAAAATCATAGTCAGGCACGCTATTCCGCAATCCATTCTTCCTAATTGCGCAATAAACGGCATTTTCTTACGCCTATACATAAAGTCACCTCATCAGTATAGTGCTCCATCCAGACAGAAATTGAAATGTGAGCTGCATGGTTTGCAATTCTAATCTCTGACCAGATGGAGCACTAAATTTTATGAAAATCTATATAGCATCTATTCCAATGCCAAAATGCAAGGCAGATCTTTGTTCACATGTCTCAACAGTGAATATCCAATACCCGTAATTCCAAGCATAAATCCCAAATGTTCATAATTTGAAAGCAAGCCACAATCCCAATAACTCGCTGAATCCTCTATCGCTTTTTGTAAAGCACATTCTATTTGCCTTTCCAATCTATGGTCGCTTGTGAACTTAGCATATTCATAAAGGATTTCCAAATTACCAACATTTCCATGACATAAGCATTGATTGTTTTTTCCACCATATTTTACCAAAGAAGTATATGCTTTTTCTATATCTG
>CAMWWS010000342.1 GCA_947178085.1 uncultured Lachnospiraceae bacterium
CCAACCACCTTCATTCGGCGCTTTACCTGTTCTCAAAGGGAAGATATACCGAGAGTAAGGAGCCGCTTCAGGAAGTATTAAAAATGAATAACCTGTTCGATTATGCCAATATGGCAATGGGCAGGGCGTTATATAAAGAAGAGAATTATACAGATTCCCTGCATTATTCGAAACTTGCCAAGGATTATGACGGTTATTCGGATTCTTTCTGGGAAATCAGGAATAACTGGCTGAAACGGAATCTGGCGACAGTCATTGTTATTGCATTTATCCTGTTTGTCTTAAAGAAAGTCATCGACATACTGGATAAGAAGAAACATATCCTGGATACGCCGAGGAAATCCCTTGAGCGGTTTGGGAATATCAGGATTGTCAGTGAGCTTCGCTATCTGTTCTATTATATGAGACACCCGATTGACGGCTGTTATGGCATTAAGAGGGAAGGAAGGGTTTCCGTATTAAGTTCGAATATCCTGCTTTTCGTCATTATGGTATTTTATGTCATTAACAAGTACTTTTGCGGATTCCTGTTAAAGAACGTCAGGGAAGGAAGCTATGATATTCTTTCGGATATCGGTTTTATCCTGATAGTGCTGGTTTTGGTAGTCGGATGTAATTATCTGATGTGTACCATTAATGATGGGGAAGGTAAGTTTAAGCATATTTACTGTTCCTTCATATACAGCATGGCTCCATATATTGTGTTTATGCCGTTTTTGTTTATCTTATCCCATGTGCTTACCTATAATGAAGTGTTCTTCATAGATTTCGGGAACCTGTTCATGGTGGTGTGGATTGCAATATTGGGATTCCTGGCGATTAAGGAAATCAATAACTATACGGTCAAGGAAACCTTTAAAATCATATTCCTGACGTTATTTACAATCTTTATCGCCTGCCTGCTGGCATTCATCATTTATGTACTGTGGGCACAGGTATTTGATTTCATTCAGTCTCTATTTGGAGAGGTGGTGTATCGGATTGGGAACTAAATTGACTACGAAATGGAAAAAGAAGTTCAGAAAAACAGTAAGCCTGTTTTTAGCGCTTAACTTAATCCTGCTATTCCTGCCGGACACATGGATTCCGGGAGTGGATACGACGCTAAAGGCGCAGGCGGCGGGAGAGATTAACGGACATTCCCTGATTGCGGAGAATGACAACCTTGCCCTGTATCTGAATGAGGATGATTTGTCAGTCGTCGTAGAGGATAAAGCGACCGGGGCTTTTATGGAATCCTCTATCAGCTATGATGACGGTAAGAACAATAATACATGGCTTGGGGCAATGAAATCTGCACTGGTACTTACTTTGATAAACCAGAATGATGATACCAAACAGGCGGATTTGCTTAATGATGATGTAACAAAAAATATTCAGTATACAGACGATGGTTTTACAGCTGAAATATACTGGAAGACCTATAAAATCGGAATGACATTGGAAGTGTCTTTGTTAGAAGACGGTCTGATGGCAAGAGTTGCGGATGAATCCATCAAAGAGGATGGTGATAAATACTATATTGGTACAATTGCTATTTACCCCTATATGGGAACTTCCTATATGGACGATAAGGAAGGTTACCTGTTCATTCCGGACGGTAACGGGGCATTGATTTATCTGGATGATAAAGAAGGAAGATTCAATAGTGGCTATTCGTCCATGATTTATGGCGGTGACATTGGCTTTACGGAATCCTCAGCAAGTTCTTTCCTCTGGAATCGTTTCGAGATGATTACGGATGCGGAACAGATTATCGCACCGGTATACGGAATTGCCCATACGGATGATAAGATTGCTTATCTTGCCGTAGTAGAGGACGGCGCTATGCGTGCGACGATTGAGGCACATCCAAACGGTGTCAGTGTGGATTATAACCGTGCTTATGCGAAGTTTATTGAGAGAAGGCTCTATACACAGCCGACCAGCAATAATTCTACAGTCGGTTCCCTGCATTTGGCGGAAGCGGAAAGAAGCCATTCCGATTTGCAGATACGCTATCTGTTTTTGGGCGGGGATGAAGCCAATTATGCAGGCATGGCGAATGCATACCGAAATTATCTTCTGGACAACGGCACCCTGTCGCAGCAGCCGGATGACTACCGTACTCGGATTGATTTCCTGGGCTCGGAAAGGGAGAGTTGGGTAATCGGCACAACGGCGGTCGTTATGACAACAGTGGAAGATATCAGGGATATTTATTCGGATTTATCTAATGCAGGCGTTACCGATCTTTTCACGGTATATAAGGGCTGGCAGGATGGAGGGCTTTATAACATCCCTATCACCAAATACAAAGCGGATTCCGAAATCGGCGGAACCGGCGATTTAACGGATTTGATGAAAGATGCAGAAAATGACGGGATTGAATTTTACTTATATAGCGATGCATTACGGATTAATCCGGATGAACAGAATGCTACTTTCAATGTCGTGAAGCAGATTAACAAGAGAAGGTATGAGGAAGATACTTATCAGGATGTTTATGAAACAATGCTGTACCTGATACCGGAGAGGAGCAGGACGCTGATAGATAAGTTTGTTGCAAGCTATACGAAGAAGGGTGTAGATAATCTCTGTATAGCAGGTCTCAGCAATACCCTGTTCTCCTGGAATTATAGTGGAGAAGTTTATACCAGACATGAGTGCGGCGCCAGATATGCGGATACGATAGCGGCAGTGAATGAAAAGACCAACCTGACACTGGAACAGCCTTTCGCATATCTGTGGAAAAATACGGAAGCATTTCTGGATATGCCGCTGTATACGTCAAGCTACATATATGAAGATGAGAGTGTACCTTTCCTTTCCATCGTATTGAAAGGTGTGATGCCGGTATATTCCGAGTATGTGAACTTTGAAGCAAATAAACAGGAGTTCTTCCTGAAGATGATTGAGACGGGCACTTATCCTTCTTTCTATATCACTAAGGAAAGCGCCTCTGAACTGATTTACACCAATTCCTGTGATATTTACAGCTCTGAGTATGATGTATATAAGAGTACAATCATAGAGTATACACAGGCGTTGAAAGAGTTGAATGACAAGGTTTCGGGAGCAGTCATTGTCGCTCATGAGATTATGGATAATGGTGTAAATGTAGTTACATATAGTAATGGCGTAACGGTTTATGTCAATTATAACAGCAATGCGGAAACTGTAGACGGACATACCATTGGTGCAATGTCCTATGAGGTGGATTAAATGAGTAAAGAAAAAAAGCAGAAAAAACCAAAAATAAAGCTTGGAAAACTTGAAAAAAGAGAAGCCAGAGCAGGATATTTCTTTGTAGCCCCTTGGTTAGTCGGAGTTCTGCTGTTTATGCTGATTCCGCTTGGACAGTCCTTCTATTATATGTGGTATAATATCAGGATTACGCCATTGGGTACGGATTTCAATTTCGTGGGCACTCAGAACTTTACCCAGATTTGGATGGAAAATCCGGAGTTCCCGCAGCAGCTTGTGACCTATATCTGGCAGACGATTGTGGAAGTCCCGGTTATTGTTGTATTTGCGCTGATGATTGCAATCATGCTGAACGGTAAGATTAAGTTGAAAGGATTTTTCCGGTTAATCTTCTTCCTGCCGGTCATTATCGTCAGCGGACCGGTTATGAACCTGCTCGTCAGTGAAGGCGCGGCTACCATTCCGTCCATGAACGTACAGTCCATTGTAACGGCGTTAGATA
>CAMWWS010000343.1 GCA_947178085.1 uncultured Lachnospiraceae bacterium
AAGGTGTCTGTGAATACTTGTTTATGGATTTTCATGCATTGATGAACAATGAAATTTTTTATTCTTATCAGCCCTTATATCTTCGCCACGGAATACAGACCCTGAACGAAAGTGAATTGTGCGAACTTGATTATTTAGCGGAATTGCTGGCAGACCCCGACAAAAACATGGATAAGATAGAACATTTGTATGCTACAAATGAAAAGCTGTCTGTTTTGACAAATAATACACAAAACATCTATTACGATACTTTTGGATAACGCTATGCAGAAAGACTAATGTCACACTTTATCATTCCTTAGTGGCATTAGTTTTTTCTTGTGGTAAAAAGGTTTAAGCTCTTATCGTACAAAGCTTTCCTCTAAGCACATACCCAATTTTCTCGTAGCAGGCATTGGATGCCACATAGTCAGCGTCTGTATAAAGCATTGGCATAGCTCCTGTACTTTCAATAATCTTGGTCACCTGATACACCAAGTTCTCGGCGTAATGTTTTCTACGATGCTCAGGAAGTGTATACACACCCCTAACTGAAGCCAAATCATCGTTTGGCATATAAGAGCAGCATGCTACTGTTTGATTGAAATTATCTTTCCAGAAAAATAAGTGGCTGCCCTTAATAAACTCCTTAGCCATACTTTGATATTTCTCGTCATCACTTCGGTCAATATCAAGCTCTTCATGAAACATTTTGATGATTTCAGCCGCTTCTTTCAGATCATCAAATGTACATAAATGAATATGTCCGACCGCTGTATTTTCCGGAGCAAGTGGATTGGGGCAGTCATAAGCAAACATATTTGTCGTTATTGCCATATTCATTCCCTGTTCCTTTGCCTTAGAAATAAAAAATTCTGCTAAGTCATATTTCAGATTATACCGATATCCATCCATTATCGGACAGGCTTGCATAACAGCGTCCCAGGCCCGTTCCTTTTCTTCTAAAGTTGCGTCATTCGGCGTCCATATCCATACAGGAAATGGATCTTCTGAGTGGCATATGATTAAACGTTCATGATCCGTCATCGTTAATCTGCACGAATAATTCAGAATTTTCTTTAGCACTGCAAATGTATATTTATCGCTTTCAAGCAATATTAAATCTCTTATATCCGTTTGTCTGTCCATCTATTTACCGCCTTTTCATAAAAATTAAGTTACACACTGCAATACACAACTATATTTCTTTTGCAAAATATTATCAATATCTCCATCATAATTTTGTAGTTCATCAATTTTTTGGAATCCATATTTTTCATACATCCCAATCATGTCTGATGGAATATAAACCTTAGAAAAATTCTGCTCCTTTGCATACTCAATAACCTTATTAATCATTCTTTCGCTAATTCGCTTTCCACGATATTTTTCATCGACAAAAATGCTGCTGACCCAAGGTGAGTATCGGTTTTCCGGATAATAGTCCGTCTTGAGAAACGTACAAAATCCGATTATTTCATCCTCTGCTGTTGCAGCAAAAACACTTTCCCATCCGTCAAAAGTATTATCTCTCATCATTGAAGCAAGATGCTTTCCAGCTATCCAAGAACAGTTTTCTGCATATTCGATAAGTTCATTCCACTTTAAGTCTTTGTATTCAATCCTATTTACTTCCACTATTTTTCCCCCTGTCAAAACTAAAATGTAATTCATCCGAGTGCTCCTAAAGTTTCCTTGCCTTAATACAAAATGAAATAGGCATCATTTTTGCTTTCCTGGTTTTAAGATCAACCTCACCTATTGCATTTAATGATTCCTCATCTGTTTCCTCTATAAACTTCTCTATTGCAAAACCTGCTTTGGCTAAAGCGTTAATATATGTCGATATCTTTCTATTACACAGCACTATTTCACTATCGTGTACCGGCATTTTAAAATAAGAATCATCATAATAACTTTTCATCATTACCAGCTTATCGTCCTCAAAAACGTCTCTGCGCTCATCACATGACCACGCAACGCAATAATTCAATGTATGATGCCAGCTAAATATAAAGATACCATCTTTTTTCAAGTAAGAAGCAATCTTATCAAATGTTCCCTGCAAGTCAGTAGTCCAGCCAATGCCATATATGGAATATACATAATCAAAATAGTCTTTTGGCACATCAAGTTCATCTTCCATCTTAGAACATATAAACTTAGCCGAATATCCACTATCCTTTAAAAGTTTAGCTGCATTATCAAGCTGCTTTTGGGATAAATCAACGCCCCACAACTCTCCTGCACTTTTTTCTGCATTATATTTCAAAGAATGTCCGCTGCCACAGCATATCTCCAACATTTTCTTACCTGCAACATCACCGAATAAATGCAATTCATCTTCTGTTGGAAATCGCACCCCGTATTCCGGCAGCGCCGTTGTCCCAAACCACAAATCGGCATGGTCGTTCCAATATGTCTTATTACTTTCAATTATCTCATCATTATTCATATGCTCTTCCTATCTTAATTCCATATTTTACCTGCAAAAATTCTCTAATAATTGTGCTTTCATAACTTTAAAGGTTATTTACTAAAGTCTTTTTGACCATTACTACAGTATCATCCTGATAGTCAATCTCAAATCCATTTTTTAGAAATAACTTATACGACGGATTATCTGCTGCAATGTCATCATATAGCATCGAAATACCATTTTCTTTTGCCGCATCACAAAGCAACCGGATGCCTGTTGAGCCAAATCCCATGTTCCTATATTTTGCTAGGACAATCACATCACATATATGAATTTTCCTTTTCTCGTCATAATGATAAGCAACCTCTCCCACAAAATTCTTATTCTCAGTATCATATAAATAACGATAAAAGCGTTGCAATGCATAACCTTCAAGCCAACGATGATACCATTTCTCCCATTCAGTTTTAGGGAATGGAATGGTTCCTCCCCAAGCATGGTTGTAGGACATGGTTTTTTCATCAGCCATAAGGCATTCTCTGAAGCCCAATTCATCTATCGTTGGTCTATATAATTCAATCATTTTGTATCTCCATAACTCCATATTTGTAACTTTCATTCTATCATTTCACATTGTCTATTACAATGGCGTTAGCGAAATCGCTGAAACCTTATCATTAACACTTATGTTAAAAAGTGATAAAATTTCTGTCCTATTGCTCTTTTGTCAGTATATCTCTATAATAAAGATAAAGTTTGCAAACCGAAAATGTAACAAATGACCATAAAAAGGAGTGACAAGGCATGGAGGATCCGCAAAACATAAATTTAAATAAAATACTAACATATTGGGGATTCACTGATGCAAAAATCACTAAATATTTTCATCCTGATTCCCCAAGGATTGTGGCAGAAATCAGCGTTGGAAACAAACAATATATCCTCAAAGGAATCCCATATACAAGAGATGGAGAATCGCGAGAAGAACAAACAATATACGGAAATGTGCTTGCGCACCAGTTTCTGGGGAATCAGAGAGGAATCGCGCCTCAAATCTTTCCTACCAAATGCAGTCCTCAAGATTATTATCTTAAAAAAGACGGCTATTGGTTTTTCTTGATTGAATTTATTGAAGGTCGCCCAATGCAGGAAACGCCGGCGGATGAATTACTGCTGGGCAAGCTGGCAAGAAAGCTGCATTCTCTTGAAGGATATTCTTTCCCGACAGCACTGAATGAAAATAAACAACGTTTTTACAGTTGGTTTAGTGAGAAACCTTTTAAGG
>CAMWWS010000344.1 GCA_947178085.1 uncultured Lachnospiraceae bacterium
TAATGAAAACTTAGACATCAATTCTTTAAAAACATCTTTTCCCGATTGGGTAATGGTATAAATTGTTTTTTCAGGCATTTTGCCGTTTTTTATTGTTTGGCTGGTAACATACCCTTTAGTTTCATAAAGAGACACCTTTTTGTAAACAGTAAATGAACCAACTTTAACCCATCGTGATAAATTGCGGGTTTCGATTTGCTTCTGTAAGTCATATGCGCTTTTGGGACTTTGGCAAAGCAAACCTAAAATAATTAAGTCAATAGTAGACATTGTTGTCCTCCTTTTGTTAATGGAATATACAATACTGTATTATACAGTAGATAATTATACAATGTCAATATGGAGTAATAAGGAAAGCAAGTCAAATTCTTTTTTATGCATTACCCAGACTATTAACGACAAATAGCCAAGTCAAGTACGTAAACGCCGCTAAAGCAGTAAATCTTTGACTTGGTTGTTTTCCATTGATAAAAGGTAATTAATGCATATAAATATCTATGTTACTTGATAGAGACACTAACTAGATGTACAATACTTAAAAGCAAATGATAAGGTAGGAGTGAAAATAATTATGAATAAAGGAAAAAAGCGAGCTACTTCACATATCAAAGGCGAACAAGCTGTCAATTTATTAAAAAGGTATTTTCCAGATTATTGGGTGGTACGAGAATATACACCAGATTACGGAATTGATTTAAGTGTTGAACTGTTCAATAAAAATGAGAATAATTATATAACAATGGGGGAGCATATTTTTTTTCAAGTAAAGGGAACAGCAGATATTAAAATAAAGTCTCTAAAAATTCAAGAAAGAAACAATGTTGAAAAAGAATATTCTTTTTCGAATAAATGTGTAGCAAATATAGAGGTTATAGAATTTGTAATTGAGACAGATCTTTTGGTTACAGTTGAAAAAATGGGAAGTGCGGTTCCTGTTATTTTATGTGTTGTTGATTTGAAAACAGAGAATTCATATTTTGTCTGTTTAAACGATTATATTGAGAAAATTATAGTGCCCATGGATTCAAATTATTTTAATAAAAAAAATAAAACTATTTATATTCCTAAGGAAAATAAGCTCAATTCTGAAGATGGGGTTCAGATTGTCGAATGGTATGCAAAGCGACCTAAATTATATGCGTTATTTAATAAAATCAATTATCAAAAACGAGAATTAGTATATACTAATCAAAACAATATGGAAACAATAATTACGCATTTTTTAAATATATTACTTCGTTCAGATGCATGGAGTGCCCAAAACTATTTTGGTGCAATGTATGCAGTAAAAAGAGAAATTGATTATTATATAAAATGTGGCATTACAGAAGATGCCGAACAATTAATTGATATTAAAATTAGTGAGGGCGTAGATGTTGATAAAAAAGAATGGGAAGCTACATATTGTGCTGGATTAGTTTCATTTCGTGAAGTGCAACAAGTTCAATCATTACATAAATTATGGGATAAATTATGTTTAATGGGAGATATATTTGAAGATGTAGCTAAAGAAGCTTTTCTACCTACATGTTTAGGAAATGCCATAGGTGAGCTAGAATAATCAATATCTAATTACTTGAAAATGGAATACTAAAATATTTTTGATGATTTTTGCATTCCACCTTCCAACAAATCTTGTTATTTTTTCCTAATTTATCAATAGATAAGTTCTTTGTCATATGTTAAAATATATAGTGAATAGAGTCATCATTTATATTTTGTCATGGAGGCATACTTTATGGGACAACGGTTAACATGGGAGCAAATAGAAAAAAAATATCCTGATCAATGGGTGGGACTTACAGATATCGACTGGGAAGATGGTGCAAATATAAAATCAGCAATTGTAAGCTATATTGGAATGTCCAGTGCTGATTTGCTTAGAATGCAAATAAAAGACAGAAACATTCATGCGACATATACGACACCAGATAATCTTGCTCCGATGGGGACAGTGGGGTATTTTGGATGAAGCAGTTTACATTACCTCTTAAAAAGAATACACAGAGACCGGTTGTAGTTTTGAATGAGTTTTATGACCTTGAAGTTATGATTGATACCGGCGCACTTTTTCCGGTATGGGTTGAGGATGAAGAGCTTTTGAAAGAATTAGGTGGTGAGGTCGTTGCAGAAAATGTGGAATTTTCAGGTTTTGGTGGAAAGGCAAACGGCAGGCTTTATAAGATTTCAATGCTAAAAATCGGATTGTTAGTATTTCCGGAATTTCATATTATAGCTTGCAGGATGAATTTACCATGCTATATGATGATGAGTGCGACGATGTTCCGACATCTGATTTATGAAATAGACGATTATAATAACAGGTTTAATGTAAGTATTCCGGAAACTGAGTCAGAAGTACGAAATCTTCTCATATGGAATAGTGATGGCAGACTTCATGTTGCATGTAATAGTGCAGAGTAGTTTTGGACCATATTTCTACTGTTAAACAAAGGAAGCGGCTGCCCGCTTCCCCCGTTCATTGTTCTGCTAAATAATCATTATCTTGGTTCTTTCATAGGATTGCAGTCAAACCCCGGATTAAACGCATAGAAGTTCTTATCATTCAAGCAATCTTGGACGATTCTCAAGGCTTCACCGAACCTCTGGAAATGCACGACTTCCCTTGCCCTGAGGAATTTAATCGGTTCATAGACATCGGAATCATCACGGACAAGTCTTAAAATATTGTCATAAGTCAGGCGGGCTTTCTGTTCTGCAGCCATATCTTCCATCAAATCGGCAATTATATCACCGGTTGACTGGAACTGGGCGGAGCTGAACGGCATGCCGCTTGCAGCCTGAGGCCAGATACCTATTGTGTGATCCACATAGTAGTTCGCGAATCCGGAATCCTCAATCTCTTCCATGGATAAGCCTCGTGTCAGCTGGTGTACAATCGTTGCAACCATTTCAAGATGCCCAAGTTCCTCGGTACCGATATCTGTATCGAAATTGCACATCTGAAAAACACTATAAAATGGGCACATCACCAAAAATTTTGATTTATATATAGGCAAGTTATAATTGGTTAAATAAATTTTCGTTTGCAGGAAATGTTAAATTTTCTCTGATGCAAAAGGGAGATGCTGTTGTAAACGCGGCATATCCTTTTTTTCAAAATTTATATATAAACACAGTTGAGTTTAATACAACTATTACGTTATTGAATTTGCAGATACTCATGATATGATTTTAGTATAAAAATTATAAGGAGAGTACAATATGTTATATTTATCAGAAAACTTAAAGAAATACCGTATTTTAAAAAATCTTACACAGGAAGATGTTGCAGAGTATTTAGGAATTACATCACAAAGCGTTTCAAAATGGGAACGTGGCGAGTCTTATCCGGATATTACACTTTTACCAGCACTAGCAAACATATTTGAGACAAGTATTGATTTGTTAGTAGGTATGGATGCGATTCGTGCGGAAACAACACGATATAATATTCATAAAAAAGCTGTTGATTATCAGCGAAAAGGCGATTATGATTCTGCTGAAAAAACTTATCGAGATGCATTGTTGATTTATCCAAATAAACCGGGAATGATTCTTGGATTAGCAAGTACATTGGCATTAAAGGGCAATACAGATGAAGCTATTGATTTAATGGAAAGAGGATTACCTATATCAATCAATGAGAAACAAAAATCCACTATGCGTGCAAC
>CAMWWS010000345.1 GCA_947178085.1 uncultured Lachnospiraceae bacterium
ATCCACGATTTCGGTCTTCGAAATTTTGTTCATCAGACGATAAAACAGCCTTGCAAATGCAGAACGTATCACAGGTTCGCCTTTTCTTGTCACCCTTCTTGTGGCAACGGAATCATATCCTTCTTCTATATAAGAATACATCTTCGGCAACAGCGCAGGCGGGTCCTGTAAATCCACATCCATTATTACCACATAATCTCCTTTGGATTTCTGAAGCCCCGCATAGATAGCCGCTTCTTTTCCAAAATTTCTGGAAAACGACAAAAGATGTACCCTTTCATCCTTTTCTCTCAGCTTCTTGACCTCCGCTACCGTGCCGTCTTTAGAACCGTCATCAATATACAGTATTTCCAATTCCAGCTCTTTTTCATTAAAAAAATCATTATTCTTTAACAATTCATTGTAAAAATCTACTATATTTTCTTCCTCATTATAGCAAGGCACTATTACACTTAACAGACTCATCTTTTCAAACTCCATTGATTCAATATTAAGCATGTATCATCTACCTTTACATATTATCATGAATACCAAAAAAAAGGAAGGGCGATATCACCCTTCCTGATTACTTATTTTATACAAAACCCTGCTCCAGACGAACATAGTCAGCAACTGATGCAATATACTCACTGTTCGTAGGCCGGTTATGTTCTACACTGTTACTATATCCAAACAGTTTTTCAAACAATTCCCCGTTCCCTCGTTCCCACGACACCTCTATTGCATTTCTTATTGCCCGCTCTATCTTCTGAACGGTTGTCATATACTGCTTCGCCAACTCAGGATACAAAAGTTTGGTAACACTCCCAATCAGCTCCATATCCTCTACACACATTGTAATAGCCGTACGCAGATATTGATACCCTTTAAGATGCGCCGGTATGCCAAGTTCTAACATCAATCCCGAAATTACCTGTTCTGCTCCCGGTCTTACTAACATATCACTTTCCATTGTTACATTCCCCTTTACCGTATATCTGGGAAAATCATATCACGAAGCAGTAAATTCTGTAAACTGTAAGGTATCGCCCTGTGTATTTCTTAATTATAAATATTGCCTCTTATTGCTATCCTGCAAAGCTTCTACTACTCTTTTCACTTCCTGGGCCCGATTCTTGTCACACACCAACACGGCATCCTCTGTCTCCACAACGATTATATTATCAAGACCAATCGTAGTTACCAGCTTATCTTTGGCATAAATAATACAATCATGCGTGTCAATATGAACCTGTTCTCCATAAGTAATATTTCCGTGCTCATCCTTATCATATAATGCTTCCAGTGCGTCCCAGCTTCCCACATCACTCCAGCCGAAGTTACCCTCTAATACCAGGACATTTTCAGCCCGCTCCATAATACCGTAATCTATGGATATCTTCGGAATTACCGGATAAATTTCATTTATAATCTCCTTCTCTTTCTCAGTATTCATTGACGCACCTATTTTTTTCAAACAGACGCTTATTTCAGGAAGAAGTTTCTCAAAGCATCTCATGATAACCGATGCTTTCCAAACAAACATACCGCTGTTCCATAAATAATCCCCTGACAGAAGATATTCCTTTGCAGTCTGTAGATTAGGTTTCTCCACAAAATGTCTGACATTATAATAACAGTCGGCTGTCTTTTCCTTTTCATAACGGATGTATCCGTAACCCGTTGCAGGGTAGGTCGGCTGAATTCCAATGGTAACGAGAGCATCCGTTTCCTCAGCTACACGAATTGCATCCGCAATCACTTTTTTGTAAACAGCTATGTCCTTAATATAATGGTCGGACGGCAGGATACACATAATACCGTCTCCGTATTTTTGCAGAATCTCCGTCGCTGCATATCCGATACATGCTGCCGTATTTCGCGCCGCCGGTTCTGCCAGTACATGCTCCTTACGGATCCGTCCATCCGTCGCCTGAATCATAAGTTCCGCCTGAGAAATATTCGTCACAACAAAAATATCATCTTTATCTATGTTTCCTTCCAGTCTGTCAATGGTTTCGTTCACCATCAAATCCTTTCCGGTCAGGTTAAGAAGCTGCTTAGGAAGATCCTGTCTGCTTAGAGGCCAGAAACGTGTTCCCCCGCCTCCTGCCAGAATAAAACCATACGTCTTCATATTAATTCCCCATTCTCGCTGTTTCTACATTTTCCCTGAACCAGTCATATGCTGACTGAATTCCTTCCTCCAGTTCAATCTTATGGCTCCAGCCAAGCTCATGCAGTCTGGTAACATCCGTAAGTTTTCTCGGTGTGCCGTCCGGCATATCATTATTCCAGACAATTTCACCCTGATATCCCACCGCTTTCTTTACCATTAATGCCAACTCTTTAATCGTAACTTCTTTTCCTGTTCCGATATTGACATGACTCTCACCACTGTAATTTTCCAACAGAAATACGCAGGCATCCGCCATATCGTCCACATGTAAAAATTCCCTTAAGGGTGCACCTGTTCCCCAAAGTTCTACCGTAGGAGCATCACTTATTTTCGCCTCATGGAATTTCCGGATCATCGCAGGCATAACGTGCGAACCCTGTAAATCATAATTGTCATACGGACCGTAAAGATTCGTCGGCATACAGCTGATAAAATCGTCTCCATACTGACGTTTAAAAAACTTACACATCTCAAGCCCCGCAATTTTAGCGATCGCATATGCTTCATTGGTCTCTTCAAGCGGCCCCGTCAAAAGCGCATCTTCCGGAATAGGCTGCGGCGCCATCTTCGGATAAATACAGGTACTCCCCAAAAAAAGTAATTTTTTCACATTATAATCGTGACTGCATTTAATCACATTACATTGAATCTGCATATTCTCATAAGCAAATTCTGCCGGTACGGTATTATTGGCATTTATTCCGCCCACCTTTGCAGCCGCTAAAACCACCACATCAGGTTTCTGCGTTTCAAAGAATTCCTTTACCGATGCCTGATTGGTTAAATCCAGTTCCGAGTGTGTTCTGCCTATTATGTTTTCATATCCCTTTGCTTTCAGGTTTCTGACGATTGCGCTTCCCACCAGTCCCTTGTGTCCAGCTACATATATTTTATCTGTCTTGTTCATATCGCTTATTCACTTTCCTTATTATTCTTTTTCTGATTTTTATTCTTGTATTCGTTACTGCTTATTCCCGCTACTTCTTTCAAATCAGCATCCATCATCATGGAAACAAGCCCTTTAAAATCTACATTCCGCTTCCAACCAAGCTCTTTCTCTGCCTTTGCACAATTTCCCCAGAGAAATTCAACCTCCGCAGGACGATAGAATTCAGGATTAACATCAACTAAAAGTCTGCCCGTTTCAACATCATATCCTTTTTCGTTTACTCCTGTTCCTTCCCATCTGATTTTGATGTCCAATTCGCCAAAAGCCTCTTCAACAAATTCTCTTACCGTATGTGTCTCATTGGTAGCAAGCACATAGTCGTCCGGTTTATTCTGTTGCAGCATCAGCCACATACCCTTCACATAATCTCCTGCAAATCCCCAATCTCGCTTTGCATTCATATTTCCGAGAGACAGTTTCTCCTGTTTTCCCGCAATAATATTGGCAATTGCCAGAGTAATCTTCCTTGTAACAAAATTCTCACCTCTTCTTGGAGATTCATGATTGAATAAAATACCGTTGCAGGCAAACATATTATAAGATTCCCTGTAATTGACTG
>CAMWWS010000346.1 GCA_947178085.1 uncultured Lachnospiraceae bacterium
GTAGAGCACCTGACTCTTAATCAGGGTGTCCAGGGTTCGAGCCCCTGAAGGCGCAGTCGGGAGTACCATTTTTGAGGACGTAAGTGCCTTGGGGATGGTGCTTTTTATTTCATAAAAAAATCAGGCTGCTTAGCCTGATTTTAATATTTTTATATCATAACTGTATGTTTCCAAATATGCTGCCGCCAAGCAGCCCCAGCGTATTTCCATAAGCCGACAAAACAGAATTGCGGCTTCCATATGACGGCAGTCCCAGCATACTGCCCGATAAACTCTGTGAGTACAGGCTCCGCATCAGCATTTGGTTAATTATCTTACTGTTCATATAACATTGGTCGCAGCAGTAATCCCCGTTACTATTAGTATTCGAAGAGTCCGAATCATCTCCCGTTTTCAACATCGTCTTCCAAGTCTCAACAGCCTTTTGCATCCTATCATCAAAGCTGCTTACGTTCGCTGTTTTCTGACTGCTGTTTACTGTCGTCTGCAATTGCCCTATATTCCGCATTCCAAGTCCATTGATATACATAAGCCAAACCTTCCCTTCAGCTATCAGTATAGGAGAAATAGTTAAGATTATCAATACAACCAGCACGAATGAATGTATTATTGTCATGAAAAGATTTTGGGTTGCAAAATTCCATTGCTTGCCCTACAATGAACATAATTGGAGGTTATCCTATGAAAATCACATGGTATGGAACAGCGTCGCTGTTAATTGAAAACGAAAAAGACCGGGTACTGATTGATCCTTTTTTACCGCTGAAGGGAGCAGAAAATCACCCTTCTTTATTGGATTATACAAAGGAGTATCCTATTCTGATTACACACGGGCATATTGACCATCTTGGCAGCATTCCCAAAATTCTCCAAAACTCAGATGCTACGGTATATTGCAGTGGACTTCCGGCTGCTACCCTGGAAAAAAAGGGAGTGGACAGCGATCAAATCGTTATCATCCGGCCAAACGACGTGCTGCATTTCGGTCAAATCAGAGTCACATCTCTGTCAGGAAGGCATATTCATTTTGATTCCACTCTAATCAGGCATACTTTTTTGAATATCCGTATATTGAATCACTTTTCCAATTTTTTGTATTTACTTTTTATGAACCATTCTTATCCTGAGGGAAATGAAACACTTGCTTTCCAGATTGATACAGCCGATAAACGTATTCTTGTCCTTGGCAGTCTGGGACTTGACGAAAATATAGAATATCCCAGATATGTAGATATGCTGATACTTCCCTATCAGGGCGCAACGGATTTAGTTACTCCAACGCTTTCCATTATTGAGAAAATTGAGCCCCGAACGGTTCTTTTAGACCATTTTGACGATGCTTTTCCGCCCATTTCAAGCCATATAGATACCAGACCTTTAAAAAGGGCATTAGAAGAGCGTTTCCCCGATTTGCCCGTTGTAAAGCCTTCTGCTGGAAAAGCTGTGACTTTACTATAACTTAAAATGTAATCCCAATAAGCTCAACGACAATGCCGGCAGCAACGCCAATGGCATATAGCAGGAAGATAATTCCGGCGTTTTCTCTGGGTCTGTCATTCACGCGTAACAAGACAAGAGTGCCGACGCCTGCTCCCACCAGCAATCCCGAAACCATGGCACCCGCACCCAGAATACCTTTCAAATAAAGCTGGGTAATAATTACGGAGGCGGCACAGTTCGGAATGAGACCCACTATTCCGGCTAACGCTTCTCCCACAATCACTCTGTTCATAACCAGATTAGCCAGAAAATCTTCACCGATTATAGCAATCAATATATTCAATATAAACGAAACAAGCAACAGATAAATAAAGATTTCCAGTGTGTGATGCAGTGCAGATTTCACAATACCCTCATCACAATGGCAGTTATGCTGCTCACATAAATGCTCTATCTCCGGTTTTCTTTCTTTCTTGAGAAAAAAGCGATTAACCACTACATCAATCATAAACCCGGCAACCATACCAATTATTATCTTCGTACACAGCAACTTCATTATCATACTGATTCCGGCATTTTCGGAAATCAGAATCGGAAGCATTTCATCCGAAGTAGACAGGTAAATAGACAATAAAGTACCAAGTGTGATAATTCTTCCTGCATATAAATTAGACGCTGCCGCAGAAAATCCGCACTGTGGAAAAGCTCCCAAAATACTGCCGATAACAGGACCGCACTTACCCGATTTACGAATTGTGCTCTGCATCCTCTCTCCCGCCTTATGCTCCAGATATTCCATCGCCAGATAAGTCACAAATAAGAAAGGTAATAATTTCACACTGTCAAGCAAAGTGTCTAAAATAATGTCTAACATATAATACTCTCTTTTCTACGAACTTATTTCCTGCATTTAAAATTCCTATATTTTCCCAGATTGTTTAAATATTAACCATATTTATCAAAAACGTCAATAAAAATCTATAATAATTATACATTTGTAACAATTTGATATTGATTATCATTAAAAAAAGTTTTAATATATAGTATAATAGTATATATATTCGATTTATGGGCTTCAAGAATATAGATATCAATTACATTGGAGGATTTATAAATGGAAGGACTAAAGAATATGATGGAAGATAATGTGGAGCATACGCTTAATCAGCTTTTGCCCACCATGCCGAATATCTGCTCCTGTGCCGATTGCAAACTGGATATGGCAACTTATGCATTAAACCGTTTGCAGCCAAAATATGCACGTACAGCTAAGGGCATAGTTATGCATCGTTTCGATACTGCTTCCTCTCAGGTAGAAGCCGAAATATTAACAGCCGTTGTTTCTGCCATTACCATAATAGGCAGCCACCCGCATCATCCACCATTGAATACCTCCAACACTGAACAGAAGCCCGCAGATAGCAGCTCTGCTTCAACGGAGCAGGCACCTGCCGGCGAGAATTCCGCTGAATAGACACTGTCATATATAAATGGGTCAGGCTTACGTGCAAATACGTAAACTTGACCCTTATTTTTTCATAAAATTTTGAAAATGCATGTTTTACTTTCTATTCCTATGAATTTCTTCAGCGATATACTCTTCAACACTTTCTTTCGGAATAGATAATGCAAGTGACATCTCACTATAAAGAAGCTCCTCTGCTTTTTTTAAATAATGCTCATCGGATGAAAGCACCTTTTTTCCCTGCTGTACTCTATCCTGTTTACGCAGATACAGAGTTTTAATAATCTGCACCAGGCTATGGCAGTCATAAGTACGGATTGCTTCTTTGTACATCTGCTCTCTGGTTTTCTCTTCCTTTATCCACACTGTCTCAATATCGGGAATCTTTCCGATCAGCTTCTTTGCATCCTTTTCATTCATAATTTTCCTCATAATGACCTTATCATTATCGACAGGCGTATAAATAGTACTTCCCTTTTCGAAAACAGGCTCCAGAATATAGTATTTTTTCTTCTTATCCAGTTTATCAATCGGATTTCCTGTAATTGCCGTAACACGACAGACCCCATGTCCCCCACACATAATTAATTCACCAATTTCAAACATGCCTTCTCCTCCTGACACTGAAAACAAGCAAAACCTTAATATATCAACGACTATACTATAATTTTAGCATTAAAATTTTAAAAATGTAAGCGTTTTTTATCTCTGATTTTATTTTAATTCATTAGCTGTCACATAAAAATGGTAATATATTCC
>CAMWWS010000347.1 GCA_947178085.1 uncultured Lachnospiraceae bacterium
CCACAATGAAGGTAAGTGGGTGGGCATCTG
This sequence comes from uncultured Lachnospiraceae bacterium, assembly GCA_947178085.1. The sequence goes on from CAMWWS010000347.1 coordinate 31, forward strand.
CGGTGAACTCGGCGCAGACTTTGATGTAACTGAGAAACTTATAGAAATGGGTATAGATGAATTCAGCGTATCACCGGGAATCTTGCTGGAGATGCGTAAAAAGATTCGTGAGAGTTGAGGGAATCATATATGGAGCAGATGACTTTATTCGATAACAGGGAAGAAACAATTCCGCTTGCCAGTCGCCTAAGACCGCAGAAACTTGAAGACTTCATAGGTCAGGAGCATCTGCTGGGTCAGGGGAAGATGCTCAGACAGCTGATTGAGAAAGACCAGATTTCCTCGATGATATTCTGGGGACCGCCCGGAGTCGGAAAGACTACATTGGCAAGTATCATTGCAGGAAGGACTAAGGCGGACTTTATCAACTTCAGCGCCGTAACAAGCGGAATTAAAGAAATCAAAGAAGTTATGAATCAGGCAGAATTAAGTCGCAAAATGGGTATCCGCACTGTTCTTTTTGTAGACGAGATTCATCGTTTTAATAAAGCGCAGCAGGATGCCTTTCTTCCGTTTGTGGAAAAAGGGAGTATTCTGCTTATCGGAGCAACTACGGAAAACCCTTCATTCGAGGTTAACGCGGCGCTGCTCTCCAGGTGCAGGGTATTTGTATTAAAGGCATTGGAAGAAAATGAGATTGTAAAGCTTTTACATAATGCCATACATAATCCGGCAGGTTTTCCCGGACAGAAAATAGAAATCCGTGACGAGCAGCTTCGGGCAATCGCTGTCTTTGCTAACGGTGATGCCAGAACTGCGCTTAATACATTGGAAATGGCAGTTCTAAACGGTGAGATTACGAGTCAGGGAAGTATAGTTGTAACGGACGAAGGTCTGTCACAGTGCATCAACAGAAAATCCCTTCTATATGATAAATCGGGGGAGGAACATTATAACCTGATATCTGCCTTACATAAATCCATGCGCAACAGCGACCCCGACGCCGCCATATACTGGATGTGTCGTATGCTGGAAGGTGGGGAGAATCCGCTATATATAGCCAGAAGGCTGATTCGTTTCGCCAGTGAGGATGTCGGCATGGCTGACAGTCATGCGCTGCAAGTGGCGGTTGCCGCCTATCAGGCATGCCATTTCTTGGGAATGCCCGAATGCGACGTTCATTTGACACATGCGGTTACATATCTTGCCATGGCGCCGAAATCAAACGCCCTGTATGTCGCATGTGAGAAATGTAAAGAAGATATCAGAAACCGGATTGCAGAGCCTGTCCCGCTTCAGCTTCGGAATGCACCGACTAAACTGATGGAGGAGCTGGATTACGGAGCCGGATATCAGTATGCACACAATACGGAAGAGAAACTTACCAACATGGAATGCCTGCCCGAATCCATGAGAGGAAGTCGCTATTATTTCCCGACTGAGCAGGGAGATGAGGCTAAGGTTAAGGAAAGGCTGGATGAGATTATGGAGTGGAAGCGGGAAAATAAGGGATAAAGGACTGGTTTTATGAAAACACAATAAAAAGTATATAGAGATTATAAGTTTTTACGGAAATTAAGTAAAAACTATTGATGCATGAACTTTTTTTGGTTATACTATTAGCAAAGGAGACGATGCTATGATAGTTAGACCACAATATATGGATATATTGAAAAAATATCGTAACGTAAAGCTGGTAAAAATACTTGCCGGAATCAGGCGCTGCGGTAAATCCACGATTTTAGAAATGTTACAGGATGACCTGCAAAAAAGCGGCATCGCAAATGACCACATTATAAGTATGTGCTATACATCAGAAGACTTTGACAGCAACATGACTGACAAAGATATGTATAGAGATATCAAGGATAGAATAACCGACTCTGAATGCTATTATCTTCTGTTGGACGAAGTACAGGAAATAACAGGTTGGGAAAAAGCCGTCAACAGTCTGCTTGAAAATTCAAATACAGATATATATATTACCGGTTCCAATTCAAAACTTATGTCAAGTGAAATATCCACTTATCTGACAGGCAGATATATTTCAATTCCCGTATTCACATTGTCTTTCACAGAGTATTTGGAATTTAAAAAAGCAAGCGCACTTTCGCCCAAAGAGCTGTTTAGTGATTATCTGCGTATGGGTGGGTTCCCCGTAGTTGCACTCGGACAATTTGATGAACGCTCGGCTTATCAAATTGTGGAGGGAATCTACAATTCAGTCATTACAAATGACATTACAAGGCGTCACAACATCACAAACTATGATTTATTTAACCGTGTGGTCAGATATATAATTGAGAACGTAGGCAAAACATTTTCAGCTAACTCAATCGTTAAGTTTTTAAAGAGTGAGAATCGTGCTTTGTCTGTGGAAGCTGTATATAACTATCTGGAATGGGTGGAAAAAGCCTTTGTCATCTATCGCTGCAAAAGATACGATTTACAGGGGAAATCCGTATTGAAAACACAAGAGAAATTTTATCTTGCGGATACTTCTCTCAAATATTGTATTATGGGATTCAATCCCAAGTCTGTTGCTGCAATGCTTGAAAATATTGTTTATTTTGAACTACGAAGGAAAGGTTACGAAGTATATATCGGGAAAAACGGAACCAAAGAAGTTGATTTTGTGGCGACGAGACTGGATGAGCGTATATATGTTCAGGTATGCTTAAGACTGCCCGATGAATCCGACAGAGAGATTGCTAACCTTCTTGAAATAAAGGACCATTACCCCAAGTATGTTGTGACACTCGATGAACTTGCCGCAGGCAATATAAACGGAGTGAAAATCATGCATTTGGTTGATTTTCTGCTTTTGCAAAATGTATAAATTAATAGCTGAGAAGGGGAAGGTATGGAAAGTCAGTTTTATTATATAACAAATTATTCATTAGATTTATGCCTGGAGTACATGAAACATGACAATATATATGATAAATTTAAATATGTATGGGAGAAAAAAGAGGATTATTACCTAATAACATTTAAAGAATATAAAAACAGTATATTGAGTTTAGCTGCTGCTCCTAAACCAACATTTAAAGTTATGTTTGAAAATATGGGAAATCAAACAGGCATATCTGTACAATTTATAAGGGGACCTTTGCAACCGGTACCGTTTGTTTATAAGAAAGATATAGATACATTTTTTGAAAAAAAATTGGATGCAATAAAGATTAAATAAAAAACGGTACAGATTCCGAAATGTAAAGGGTGAAAATTAGAAATATCTTGCATTACTTTATATTCTATGATATCATATACGAAATAAAACAAATCTTGATTCTTATACATGATAACTGAAAGTATACTTCCATCATATGTATACGCAGTTACATGATTCCGGCAGTTCTGCCAGAGATTCAATTTGTTTGGCAGGACTGCTGAAATGATTGGATATTAATACTGGAAATTGGGTTTCTATTGTTTCTTATTCCATTTCTCATAGCACCGACATAACAGTGCTCCTGCAAAATACAACCAAGAGAAAGGCAGGGGCATTAACATGGATGAAGAAAAGGCGCCGTTTAGAAGAATGGGATATTATTTATCCAGCATAGACATGAGTATACTGGAAAAAGGGAAACCATACAGTGAGCTGCCTGATGTGACTTTCCGAGAAAAACAGACGGACAGGATGTTACAATGTCGCTGGACAACGGATTACATGAGATATAGTAG
>CAMWWS010000348.1 GCA_947178085.1 uncultured Lachnospiraceae bacterium
GACATATGCTCCTCATAATCATCCAAACGCTTTGTAAAAAAGTCAGACATTTCTTCCAATGGAGAATCTGCTGTGTCTTGAAGCCATTGTTTTAAGTCCTGTAAATATCTTTCTTTTGATTTCCTTATTAGTTCATATATATTACTCATTTTTTCTCTTTCATCATATAAATCCTGATACATCTTCGTTTCAATCACAGAGAAACCTGCTCGTTCCAGAGTTTTGCAGGAGGCAATATTTTGAACATTAGCTGTAGCAACAAGTTTTTTCAGGTTATATTTTACAAACATATAATCTGTTAAACATTGCAGCGCTTCAGCAGCATATCCATTTCCGCGATAGTTTGCACCAATAAAATATGTAACGCCAACTTCCATAAAATCCTCATAATATGAACTTCCTACAGAACCAATTACCAGATGGCTTGTTTTATCCTCTATAGCAAAGGCAAGATATTTGTTATACGGATTATCCTCTGTTTCTAACTTAATTGCTTCACTGATAAATTCACCCATCCATTTATCACACTCACTGCAATCACCATAAATTTCTGATAAACTACCGTCAGATGCCATCTCGATAAATGCCTTTTCGTCAGATGTGTGTATGCTTCTTATAATCAGTCTTTCGGTCTCTAAATACATATATTGAATTCCTCCTGCAATCACAAAAAAGTGTTTTTCTTTTTGGTTAAAATAACATATTTTAACACTGAACTCTACCTCATACATTTCTATAAAAAACTATGAGCCGACACTAAGTATCAGCTCATAGTTTTAATTACCCATTTTTCTTAGGATACGCTGTATGCTCTTTTCCGACAGATAATATTTACAGGCTAATTCCGAAGTCTTGCTTCCGGCAAGATAATCCCTGTAAATTTGCTGGTTACGCACCAAAAGTTCCTGTTTAATTTGCGTGCCTGTTCCCCATGCCTGTCTATGTGCTGACTTGCGTGGGATATAAATATTTTCTCCGTCAACATACTGCTGTATCAACTCTATTACTTCAATGGGCAGAATTTCTTCTGCTCTTATATAGCCCATGTTTGCCTCCTAAATTAATATTTTTTAGGAATAGCAATGGCTATCGTTGTTTTTGCAATAGCCAGTGCTATGCAAACATAACATATCGTCTCATATACAAATCCCCTTTCTGTGATATTCAATTATAGCATTTGATTATGATTTTTTCTAGGGATTGATTTTATTTTATAAAAGAAATGCAAAAAGCACAAAACCTTTGTTATAATTAAATTCCCACAATCAACCAATGCAATTGAGACGGAAACTTTAGTTAAAGCATTTATATGAAAGGATGGAATTGTAATGAGTATAATTGATGTTAACAGGGATTCATGGAATAAACAAGCAGATCGATATCAAAAAAATGCGACGTTTTCTTTTGATGAGGTTGACTATGGTAATAGTTCTTGTCCAAAAGAAAAAGATTTAAAATTAATTGGTGATGTAAAGGGGAAAAAGATACTTGAATTAGGTTGCGGAGGTGCAAATTGCGGTATAGCGCTTGCGAAGCAAGGCGCAAAAATGACTTGCTTAGACCTATCATCAGAGCAAATTAAGTGTGCACAAAATTATGCTAAGAGAGAAAATGTGGACATACGATTTATAACGTCTGCTATTGAAGAGACGAGTAACTTTGAATCAAAAGAATTCGATAAAGTAATATCTATTTGTGCATTTATGTATGTCAAAGATATTGATAAGGTATTTCAAGAAGTAAATCGAATGTTAAAATTAGGTGGAACATTTGTATTTAGCTTAAATGACCCGATCTTTTATTCGGTAGCTTTCGGATCCATTTGGAAGGAAGATGGAATTAGTGATAATTATTTTTATAGTGGAGAAGAAAGATGGAAGTGGTTAGATAGTGATGATTTCGATTTTATTACGTATCGAAGACCCATTTATGAATATATTAATTTTTTAGTAGATGCAGGATTTAGTCTTGAACGGTTTTATGAATTTGGATCAGCGAAGCAAAATGCTTCAGAAGAGGAAATAGCACTTTATAAAAAGTATCCATCTCTAATGGTATTTAAAGCAAATAAGGTAAGAGAATGCAATTAGACTTAATTGACAAAATATATCTTTTTACTATATCATATAATAAAATAACAAAAAAGGGAAAGGAGAACAATATGCATTTAAAAAAAGTAATTATAGTTGGTGCGGCGGTGGCTATGATTGCCAGTTCGCTCCTCACCGTATCTGCTGCGGAACCCTCTACTGGTAAATATGTAAAAGCGCTGAAAGCAAGCGGAAAGGATAACCTTATTATAGACGTGGAGGCTTACAAGGCGGCATACAGCGATCTGGAGAAAGCTTTTGGAGATGATGAAAATGCCTATATAGAGCATTATCTGACAATTGGTGTCTTTGAGGGCAGAACAAAGGGAGTTCTGTTTGATCCTTTAGCCTATGCGACAGCATATGGCGATGTCAGGGCGGCTTTCGGCAATAATATTTCTGCCATTGTAGATCACTATATAAATTTTGGAGTTGCGGAAAATCGTACATTGGGAACCGCTAATGGATATGCAGACATCGCGACTGCACAAAAAAGCGGCAGCCCAATAATCGTTGTACAAAGAAATATCTATAATACTAATGCGGCAGCCGATAATGGCGGAGCAGACGCTGTGGGAATTGCCAACAGCAATAACCCGGCAGGCAACAATAATTGGGGCTCTGGCGTTGTTGCGAACGCTAATAGCAACAGTGCAGCACTTGCTGCGAGCAACGCACCTGCAGTTTCCGGCAGCATAAACAATCCCGAGAGTAACCGACATAGCACTAGCATCTATGAGAATAGCTCGGATGGAGGTGCTCTGATACGGGTTGAGTATTATGATGATAACAACCATCTATTTGAATATTCGGATGTTAAAGACTATGATGAATCTACCAAATCTTATACGGAGATTGTATATCGGTATGATGAGGAGAGTCAAACGGAAGTCGTTACACGTACGGACACATACGAAAACGGACAGCTCGTATCTTCTGTTGCGCCTTAGTTCATTGGGGTGTGAAGTAAAAGGTATAAATTTTAATTATCTTGTTTGGAGGGGCTGATGGAGTCCCTCCAAATTTTATATGGATTCGTAAGTGCGCTTATATTTCTGGCACTAATTCTTTTTGGGTTTTCTACAAATAAAGACTCCTGCATGCTTGCTAATAATCAATTTATTCTTCCTCATTTTTTCCTGTATAAATTTTTTAAATTCATTTTTTCTTCCTGCCAATATGTGATTTTGATTGCCATGGCATGAATATATATAGTCACACAGAACCTCAACATCATCAATTTCTAAATAATCATCATATATCTTTAGTGAAACTTCTTCAAAATGCTCTTCCAAAATTTTTTGTCCGTTTTCCAATCCAAAAATTTTATACAACTCAATTTCCGAAAGATTAATTTTTTGATCAAATGCTTTAACCATTTCACTAATCTCTTTCATATGATTTTCACCATATGTACTACAATAAAACACTCCGTTTGCATTTAAAACTCTAACCACCTCATTTAATGCACCTGAAATATTTTTTATATAAAACAACATATGATTAGCAATCACAATATTAAAATCATCATTCAAAAAAGGGATCTCGT
>CAMWWS010000349.1 GCA_947178085.1 uncultured Lachnospiraceae bacterium
GGTTTGCTACATACACCTGCCTTTGAAGCTGTTTCGCCTCCGGCTTGGACGCCAGTTTTTCTATTTTGGCTATAAGCTCTTTGGATTTTTTTAAGGTGATGAATTTGGAGGACTGCACAACTTCCACAAGAAGCTTTAACTCCGCTAATTCAAACTCCCTGCCTGCCATATAATAGCCGCCGTTTACCCTGGATTTTAGCAATATGATATCATATCCGAAATCAATCAGCTGATTTATATCATCATAAATACTCTTACGTTCCGCTTTTATATCGTATTTCGCCAGTTCTTCAATTAATTTCTGCGTACTTATACAATGTTCTTCGTCAGTTTGTTCTGACAAAATTTTAATAATATAAAGTAATTTCAATTTCTGATTTGATGATTTGGGCATTATTTTTTCCTCCAGTATATTTCTTTACCGAACATTTATAAACATAATATGTTAATAATCTCTCGCAAATCCCGTATTTCATAGTCAATCGGAAGCCCTAAAGAATTAGGATATTCATCAGGATTATACCAGCAGGTCGCTATTCCGGCATTGAATCCGCCTTTTATATCACTCGTCAGAGAATCTCCCACAATAATGCATTCATCCGCCAAAACCCCATCCATTCCTGCAAGGCAGGCATCAAAGTACTCCTTTTGCGGTTTGGGGAAGCCTATTATTTCCGAGACGAATACTCCGTCTACCAACTTGTCCAGACCTGATATATGAACCTTATTAGCCTGAGTTCTGTTAAATCCGTTTGTTATAATATATTGTTTGAATCCCTTATTCCTTAGCTGCATAATCAGCTTATCCGCTTCATCCTGAAAAAAGAAAACACCTCCCAATGCAGGCTGATATATTTCTTCTATTTCTTCTGCTGTTATTCCGGTAATACCAAGCTGTTCGAACAAAGTCTTAAAACGCCCTTTATGTATCTCTTCTTTTTCTATTTCTCCCCGTTCCAGACGTTTCCAATAACTGTCGTTGATGTCGTTATAAAGTGCTGCTATCTCATCATCTATCGCAAGTCCCAGCTTATTAAAACTATATCGCAGCGCATAGTCCTGCGATTTTTTAAAGTCCAGTATCGTTTGGTCCAAATCCCATAGAATTGTTGTAAATCTTCCCATTTGCTTTTATATCCTTCCTGACATATTTCCCTCATGCAAAAATCGAGTGCCAGAGCACTCGATTCTATCATTTTTCATCATTGGAAACCGACTCTACTATATTGTCGCCGCCGGCCGCTGCAAGTTTTTTATCCTTACTGATACGCCATTTCGCACCAATAACACATGCAATAATAACAAGCACTACAATAAATATAAACAACAGCAAATATGAAAGAAAAGCGTTTACAAATAAAATCAAACTATTCATCGGTTTCATCCCTTCCGTAATGTCAGATTAATTTATAACTTTATATAAATCTTATTATATTTTACCACTAACTAAACAGTATCGTCAAGCAGGTTATCTCCATCCGCTGCAGTTGTTGCAAGTTTATCGCATCTTTCGTTTTCCGGGTGTCCGTCATGCCCTTTAACCCATTCGAAAGTTACACGGTGCGGTTCTTTTGCCTTTAGCAGCCTCTGCCATAAATCTACATTTTTAACGGGCTTATTCCCTGCTGTTTTCCAGTTCTTCTTAATCCAGCTTTCTATCCAATGTTCATTAAATGCATCCGTCACATACTTGGAATCAGAAACAAGTGTTATTTCACATGGCTTGGTCAAAGCCTCCAGCCCTGCAATAACCGCCATTAATTCCATTCGATTGTTCGTAGTCTTTTTATAACCTGCAGAATATTCACGCTCATGCAAAGTGCCTTTAGAATCAATAAACTGTATAACCGTTCCATAGCCACCCGGTCCCTCAGGATTGCCACGTGCTGCTCCGTCTGTATAAATCGTTACTTTTCTGTTTCTATCTGCTGTGTCCGCCACCGCCATGTGAATGTCCTCCGCTTGAAGTATGATGTCCTCCGCCGCCGCTGCTGCTGTGTCCGCCGCCACTGCCTCCGCTGCTCGTCTCTATAGTTCTGCTTGTGACGTTTTTCCTCAGAAACATATCCTCTTTTCTTTTATAATTTGGCTGTCCGCCATTTACATATGTTCTCGTATTTACGGTTTTCCTTCCTTTTCTTGATGACAAGTTAACTATTATGTAGATTAACGCTGCAACGGCCCCACACAGATATGATAAATAAGGCGGAATTTCTTCAGCCATCGGTCCGGGATCTGTCATATCATAATAGACGTTATCCACAAAGGTCTTATATGCAAGATAGGTATCTGTATCGACATTTTCATAAAATTTATCCAGTATACGGTCAATCATACCTGTACTGTATTTATTTTCTGCCTTTCCTGTCGTACACATCCATGTATACACACGACCGTCATCTTCTCTGTAAATATTATCCAGCAGAAGAACGCCGTCGCCTATGGGCTTATTATATCCGAAATTATGCTCCTCATAAAAATTATCCGCATAAATCATTGTAAATTCATAGTACTCCGCTCCCGGGTCATAAGACCGTGCATATTCCTTCAAAGACTCATTCAACGTAACCAGCACAATATCTGTCTTAATCTGCTTTTCCATCTCCGCAATCTGTGCTCTTAATTTGTCTTCCTCTTCGTCAGTCAGTACATCGGCATAGTCAAATACTCTTTCCTTTGTTGTACATTCAGTATTGGTTCTTTCTGTTGAAAACTCACCCTCAGAAAGCTTAATTAAGTTCGAAATAATACCAAGCACCACAATAATACCAAATGCTATAAACAGAAAACGAAAATGTCTAAAATACTCTTTCATCTTAATAACCATACTCCTTTTAGTAAAATCTCAGTACGATTTCAAATATAAATGATACAACAAAAAAGACCGTAGCTGCATACCCTATAAGTTTCTGCTTGGAAAGCGGTGTTTTTCCGACTGCCTTTCCTGTCTGTCCATTCACATAAAAAGGATATGTTTTATCTCTGTATCTATATGTATACACCCATACCGGAAGAAGGGAATAAAAATATCCGAGTCTGTTCGGCTGTACATGTTTATGAAAGGGTTTCAGGGTCGCATAACCTCCTAAGGATTCGTTTAAAAGCGCATCCGAAGCGCTCTTTATCTTAGACATGGCTCTTGGCTCCAGTTTTTCTGCCGTTTCATTAAAAAATTCAGCGTAGAAACCTGACATATATTTCTCCTGAAAGTTTTCCAACGCTTTATAATCATACGGTTCCATCAAATCCATAGTTCCGTCATCCATTGCAATTGATGCATCCACCGGAATTTTATCAAAATCGATATCCATATCCCTTATAACACGATAATAACTTGTTTCAGTATATTCCTTGTTACCGCTTCGCCATGATCGTACTCTGGTTCCCTCACCGTCAAATACGCAGTTTGATATATAGTCATATAACCAGAAAGGCACATATGTTCCTTCCATAGTGTCCAAAGTCGCTTCGGAGAGAAAACTCGATGGCGTAAAGGCCCGTTTCTTAAACTCTTTTTTTAATATTTCCTTTACTTTTTCTTTTCCCACCTTAAACGGCAAAATCAAATTGGGCTCATAAGCCCCCTGTACTCTATCATCAAACACAATATAATGACCGCAG
>CAMWWS010000350.1 GCA_947178085.1 uncultured Lachnospiraceae bacterium
ATAATGTCCAGTATATAGATATGAAAGGATTCGTATGTGTCAATATAATCCAGCAGTTCCCTGGCGGAAGAAAAGCAGGAAAGCTCAAAAGAAACAGAAGAATCTTTCTGTCTGTATTCTGCCAAGAGTTTTTTGGTTATTTCGTGGTCTACTGTTTCATCGTCACATAGGGCAACTCGTATCTGCAACTGTGCTCCTCCTTAGGGTAAATAATATGATTAAATGACGGAAACAGTTTAACAAAAATCAAGTTAGGTGTCAATCCGATTGTCAATCAGCTGAATGTTTAAATTATTAAACACATTTTCTATAGTACAGAAAATAGATGTACCGCCTAATGTACTGTTGCCGGCGAAATGAAGACCGACCAGTTTATGGTTTTCTTTCAGAACAACGGGTGAACCGGAATCTCCGCTGGTGGAAAACAGGGTGCCTGTGTCGGCTGCTACAATTACGCAATCATCCCGAAAAACATCGTCTATTTTGATACAGGCAGAAATCGACTTTAGTCCAACCCGATATTTCGCCGATGTCCTGTATTAATTTGTTGCCGAATTCAATGTTATCGTTGAGAACGGCGAGCGCGGCGTCAGTATTCGGAAAATCCGTGTCAAAAACGACTTTTCCTATAATATTTCGTTAAGTAAATTGCCGGATACACGCTGCGTTGCTTCCAAATAATTTTTATTTTTATCATGAATGGCGTTAGCATAAAATACTTTTCCGGCTTTAGGGTCGGATATTTCATATGACATATGGAGAAAAGCGCGTTCGTCAACCAGAGACATTGAAGACCTTGTATATATTGATGTACATTTTTTTGTTGCATGGACCATCTGCAGAATATTCGGAAAATTGTTTTTCAGATGTTCCTCACCGCCAAAGTAGTCTAAGACTGTCAAGTAATCTTTTTCGTCTGCAAAATTCAGATGTGTTTTATTTTCCATATCGTTCTCCCTTCATGTATGACCTAATGTTTTAATGTATTTTTAACGTAACATATATACTTAAACCAAACAATTCTGTTAGCAATTTTTGCTGTTAATGCTGCAAAATTTGCAGTTTTGACATACATAGAAAATAAACAGAAATAAGGAAACCTTGCAATAAAATCAACAGCCGCTTGAGTAACAAACAACGAATTGATAATTGATTATTAATAGAGCGCTTTGCTATACTGTAAGCACACCGGTGAACTTAAAATTGGAGGTAAACAGTATGCAAATCAAACTAGGAGAAAAAATCAAAGAGCTGCGTAAACGTGACGGAAGAAAGCAGGAAGATCTTGCAGCGGCGCTAGGTGTTACCAATCAGGCAGTTTCCCGTTGGGAAGCAAACGGCGGATATCCCGACATAGAAATGCTTCCGGCAATTGCTAACTATTTTCATATTACAATAGACGAGCTTTTCGGTTATGATAACGACAGGCAGACAAAACTTCAGTCGTATATAGATCAGGCTGATCAGATGCTGGATACAGTGTTCGAAAAAAAAGACAGTGAGCAGCGTGTCGAGTTTCTAAGAAATGCAATTTCGGAGTTCCCGTCGGAGTGGCAGCTTCAGTTCCGTCTTGCGAGTGCCCTGTTAGCAATGGGATATCAAAAATATAAAGCACATGCAATAACTAAAGAAGGCTGCGATGATATTCGGAATGCTGCAGAGACTAAATATAAGGAATGCTTGAAAGAAGCGATTTCTTTATTTGAAGAAGTCTTGAAAAAGGAAATCGACGATGAACATCGTGCAGTGTCGATTGGTCAACTTCTTTGGCTGTATTCATATGTGGGCGATTTCGAAAGAGCTGAAAGGATGGCACTTTCCCAATCACCGGTAAAAATCAGCAGAGAGGTACTTCTTGCAAGCGCGGCAGAAGGCGAAAAAGGTGAGGAATACAGCGAAGAGGCAATACTTACTCTTATACACCAATTATTCAGAGTGACTGAATTATATTTTTGGAAAAACCATTCACTGGCACATTCACGGACGGCGCTTGACACATCCCTCGCCGCCGCACGGTTATATGAAAGTATTATTGACGATGGAAACTTCGGAATGCACCACAACGACATGTGTATGCTTTATTTAAGATGTTCCTCCGCATCCATTCATCTTAATGATTCTGAACGGGCTTTGAGTTATTTTGAGATTGCACTAGACCATTGTATTAAATTCAATCAAGTGATGAAAATGCCTCAAATGCCTAAGTTCACGGCACCGTTAGTCAGTAAGGCGAAAAGCTGCGTGACAGAAATTCTTACGATGGACCGCAAATTATTTGAAGGCCATATGCAGGAATTTCCGGCAGAATATGTGGAGGCAATAAGAAACAATCCGAAGTACGCAACGATTTTTAATCAATAGATGTTTATAAAACAACTCTGCGTATTTGGGCACACATCTTGAAAAATATGTAAAAAGAGAGTAGAATAATTGCATTATGGCTCATATGAAGGGGGATTAAGATGGCATTAAGTAAGAAACCGGTCACCGGTATGAGAGATATTCTGCCGGAAGAGATGGAAATTCGTGATTATGTAATTAATGTAATTAAGGAAACATATGGGAATTTTGGATTTACTTCTATAGAAACGCCATGTGTGGAAAATATTGCCAATTTAAATTGTAAGGCAGGCGGAGAGAACGAGAAACTGATATTTAAAATCTTAAAAAGAGGCGAAAAACTTCGCCTTGAGGATGCCAAAGAGGAAAACGATCTTGTGGACGGTGGTCTGCGTTATGATTTGACGGTGCCTCTTGTGCGTTATTATGCGGCTCATGCCAACGAGCTTCCGGCACCGTTTAAAGCTTTGCAGATGGGAAATGTCTGGAGAGCGGACAAACCTCAGCGCGGACGCTACCGTCAGTTCATGCAGTGCGATATAGATATTCTGGGAGAAGCTTCCAATCTGGCTGAGATAGAATTGATTTTGGCTACTACTACGACGCTTGGAAAACTGGGGTTTAAGAATTTCCAGATTCGTATTAATGACCGTCAGATTCTTAAGGCAATGGCATCTTACAGCGGATTTAGTGAAGAAGATTATGACAGGGTTTTCATCATTTTGGATAAAATGGATAAAATAGGTATGGACGGCGTGGAAGAGGAGCTGCTTGAGGCAGGTTTTAGTAAAGAGCAGACTGACAAATACCTTGGGTTATTCAAAGGCATGGATGAAGCAGAGAATGCCATTGATTATATTATGGATATTTTAACGGATGCTATGCCGAACGGAGTAGAAGAGAGCTTCCGCGAAATTATTGACAGCGTTGAGGCGACGAAAGGTGATTTCTTTGAACTTAAATTCGACCCCACTCTTGTAAGGGGGATGTCATATTATACCGGTACGATTTTTGAAATTGCTATACCCGGATTAGGCGGAAGCTGCGGCGGAGGCGGAAGATATGATAAGATGGTCGGTAAGTTCACGGGAAACGACGTGCCGGCATGCGGATTTTCCATAGGATTTGAACGAATCATTCTTTTGCTGACGGAGAGTGGCTTCAAGGTTCCCAATGCAGGAAGAAAGGTTGCTTATCTGTTGGAAAAAGGCATTCCGTCAAAGGAACTTTGTAAAGTGATGGCAGAGGCTCAAAAAGAGAGTGATAGCGGCAATAG
>CAMWWS010000351.1 GCA_947178085.1 uncultured Lachnospiraceae bacterium
GTATAAAGGTACTTCCTTGTCCGGTCATACCACTCCTCCATTGAGCATGCTTTACCATCAAAAAAGAAATCATCCTCTTTATCCGGAATATAATTTCCGTTGTTTTCGTCCCAATAAAAACCCAGTCCGTTTATTTGATTTCCTTCTCCATCCAATTCAAAATATCCATAAAAGCAAGTCGACCATCTATCCAAATAATACATATATGCGCCGTTTTTTAACAACCTGTAATTAGTTGGTCCACTAAAATAACCTGTAAACCATGTTAATTCTCCATTCTCAAAAGAAAAGATACTCAGTTCACGCGCTGTCCGTATATGTAATTCCGGTATATCATCACCGTTAACATCTATGATTGCATATTTTGTGGGATAACGCCTGTCCGGTTCTCCGGTGGGCATTGCTAATGAATAAATATTGCTGCCTCCTATGCTGCTGCACCTGCCATCCATAAATTTCTTATACGCCAAAACAGCCTGTTCCTTTAGAGTTTCTTTATCCAGTTCTTTGTACGGCTCATTATTTATCTTTTCATCCGGTTCTTCTTCCGCCTCCTCTTCCTGTTCTACTTCCGCAGTAATTCTGTCAAAGGGAAAATGAAAATCATAGGACACCTGATTTCCGCAGATACTCGCACTTACTTATAAATGCTTATCATGGTTGTCCGCTATGGAATACATTCCTGCTACTTGTGTATAATTACTTATACATTTTAATAAGACTATGATTAAAACAATGCTGATAATCCTTTTCAAAAGAAAGTACCTCCGATTTGCTATTTCATTCAAGCAGGTATTGTAATTCAAAATATTTTTCTATATTTTACATTTTAATACAGCATTGCATCATTTTTGCATCATAACTATTACAAATCTATTGATTTTTGTATTTGTCAACAGTAACAACAAAAGGGGCTTCATATGTAGCCGCATACAAAAAACAGGGAGAGAACTGATAATCAGATATTTCCCTGTTTTCATAGTTAGTAATAATTAATTATTTTTGTTTTTTACTGACTGAATGCTTGGACCAGCTTATCCTTTTGAATCCATACACATCTTCCGCTGTTAATCGAACTGCCGTAATCTTCCTGCCATGGTTCAATATAGATAAATGTCTTCTTTCCTGTTTCCAATTCTTCTACATACCACCCGGTTCCAACAGTTTCCCATCGTTCATACATCTGCACCCATTTATCATACTTGTCGGCATACTTTTCACCCGACCAATCCTCCCATAATTCATCCAAAACTCTATTACCTGTACAGTATGCAAGATATTTCTCATCCGGTGAAAAAGTCGTTCCATACATAAATTCTCCCAGTTTCTCCAAGCTTCCGTCAGGATAGGTCATACGATATGTGACATCCCCACTTGAAAACACAATCCAGCCGCTCTCCTCATTTCCATTTATCTGCGATACCTCGATAGGCCAGTCGGCATCGATACCGTCTGCCATTTCCATGCGCTGCAATTCTTCACCACTCTCTATACTGTATATTCCAATGCTTTTATTATTCGGCGCAGCTACTGCCAATAGCTTTCCGTATTCGTCAATGTCACTTGCGTTTTTCGCCCGATATTCCCAAAAAGCGTCAGCTTTCCAACCGCGTGCTGGCTGGATAAGTTTCTCCCACTTCTTTATTTTTTCTTCTCCCATTTGCTCATATGTCTCGCCACCCTCTATTCTTTGCATTGCAAAAAGAGCAATTTCGTCCAATTCCATTCCATCTTTCTTTTCCAGCTCTTGCCCCTGATAATATAATCTGTCTGTATGTATCGCTGTATTTGGAACTTCTTTTTGTCTGGAGATGGTCCATTCCAGATCCGGAGAAATATCCTGAATAAACGGTTCCTCATTTTCATACCATTCTGTATGTGTACATAATGCCAACTTATTTCCTATTAGTTTTTCATTCAATGCAAAATATACCGCTTCTCCCTCCTGCATTGTCTGTACAAAATTACCATAAATACCATAGCGGTAATAATCAAGTGTAACCCCATAATCCAGATTTGTTTCCAGAAACAGACAATAATCCATTTCCGCGAATCCATCGAATAAAGGCGGCTGACTTTCTTCCATTGGTTCACCGTCGCTTGCATTTACCTGTAACGCAAACAATGAGCTTATTAATATCATCAATATTACACTGGTTATTCCTGCCTTTAATTTCATAGCTTTATTGGCTCCCCTCATATTTTCTCCAAAAAAGATGATACCAAAAGATTGCTCCTTACGGATTCGTTTCACTGTTCATATACAATGGGCAGCCGGTTGTCTGCCCCATTGCCGTGACCGTCGTTCCTACACAGTCCTTATTATCCAGCCATGACACGGTTGCAACTCCATAATATAAATCATACCCGTCAATATCCAGCTCTATGTAGCGGTCGCCATACATCCTCCATGTTCCCGTTATGCTTCCACTGATGCTTCCGTCCGTATTCAATGTTACATAAACTGCTTCCGTCGTTACATAAGGGTCTCCGGCAAGAACCAACTGGAATTCATTGTTTTCCGCAAAGGATAAAAATTCCTCCTGTGTTATCGGCCGGGCCGCTTCATTGGCGTAACGGTTGGCATTGATGACGATATCCCCAACTGAATTCAAATAATATTGATGCGCCTGCATCATATACTTACTGCTGGACGCTGCAAGAGGATATCCATTATCACACTCCGCGGTCTTATCATGTTGTAAGGCTAAAGTCCTTACCATTAGCATGGCAATATCCACGCCATCGCTTGTCGTATACAAATCACCATGTCCCGGCGCATGGATATCAAAATCATAATCCGCCCATTTGAATGAAGACATTGCTATGTATTCTGTACTTCCTTCAATCACATCCGCCGTTGTAATGTACCCTTCTCTGTCCAAATCACTGCGGTATCCTGAAAGGGGTGGGAACAGACCCGTTACCAGTTCTTTGCCAATCCAGCCTGACGCCATCGGGTCTCCGCTCAGATTTGTAAAAGAATCAATCCGGTCACTCTTAGCTGTAAAAAGCACATAATTTCTGGACAACACGCCAAGGCAAGTCATCAGATAATAATAGTCATCATAAGTTTCAATTATCTCACCATCTTCCGATACCATTTTCACATCATACTGATGGGATATGACGCTTCCCTCTGCGCAATAAGTCAGATGCTTACCGTAATAAGGATGGCTATCGCCGATTGCCGTTGACCTTGCTTCTTCCATATAGGTATTAATAGTGTCCTCGTCCAGCCACTCCATCTGTCCGTCTTTACGAAGACCTGTCTCACTGTCCAACTCAAGCATATAAATACCCGCACCAAAAGAGCCATAGGTCAGATACATGTTTCCGACTGCATCATATACTACCTGAGGGTCAAGCGCTACGATATTATAATATAGGGCATCCTGTGCATAATCGCTGATAGATTGCAATATACAGCCTACATATTGGAAAGATTTCGCTTCCAACGTTGGCGTCCATGCCAAAGCAATACATACCCGGTCATGATTCTCCTCATCATAAGCAGAATTCACAAGACAAGTATACAGCCAGTAACCACCGTAAGAGGCAGGAACCAAATCAGCCGCCCAAAACTGGCAGTTCGCTACATCCT
>CAMWWS010000352.1 GCA_947178085.1 uncultured Lachnospiraceae bacterium
TCATACTCCTCTGGATCGCAAAATTTAGTCATTAAAACAATAACACCATCTGCATGATATTTTTTTACCAATTTCAAAATCTGGTTTTCCCTTGATACTCCTGTATCTGTTACAAATGAACACCCTTGAAATTCCATATATCGTTGTACCAGTCCATCAAGTAGATCTTCTTTTAATGGAATGTCAGATTGAAACAACTGAGATTCATTAGCTACTTCATCCATAACTACAACTATTTTATTATGTTCAAATATATCAAGTACTGCTGGATAATCTGCCGCCATACCTATTGTTATTACCCTTACTCCATTAAAATGTCCGGGCTCCCCTTGACCTATCTGCATATTCAATTGCCTTACCAGTTTTGTATGTTCAAGAATATCCATAAAGTAACTGCTTTGAAACACGGCATGCCTATTTTGAGGTGATATTTCTTTGGGATACTTTCCTGCGATCTCTATAAATTCTCTCATTACTTTATTGTGGGTATTCTGATTGATAATAGCATCCTTTAACATTTCATTCGTAATATACTGACCGCTTATCTTTTCTAACCTTGCCTTTATTCCTGCATATTGACTATGCAATAACTTTCCTGCGCTCCTACTCTTTCTATTCTTCGGATAAATAACCGGGATCATTTCTATATCCGGAACTGCATATTTCCAATTCTGTGTAGCACACTTCAGTGTGTCACACAATATAGGAATCATCACTGCCGACATTCCAGAATAATCACCGCGCATTGCCTTTTCAAAAGTAGTCAATATTACTCCGCAGGTGTCAGGAGGAAAATATTTTCTAACCGATTTTGCTTCCAATTCCCCTCCCCACATGCCAAACGGTATCATTCCAGCAGCATATACCAATGTCTCTGGTACATATGAATGAAAGCTTCCTATGACTTTCCTGCCAGCATCAAAATACTTCTTCAGCGCTCTATCCGGATGATATGCGGCATCCTCGAGCATATCCAGTATCTGCTTTGTTTCCATATTATTTCCTCGATGTCAATTCGTATAATCCCTGTATCTTAGTATCATATTGCGCCTCAGAAAAACACTGCGAATCCGCATGATCTGCCTCAAATACAACAAGTGGAATTTTTAATTCCTTTTCCACCTGACGCATTATTTCATAAGAAAGCCCACTCCACATTTTACACGTTTTGCTCATATGAACCAATATTCCATCTGCTCCTTGCTTCCGTATCAACTCTATCCTTTTGTCCCTTCCTCGTTCTATCGTAACAGCATTAGGCAGATCGGCATAAGCTTTCAACATATCTTCAAAACTATCATATGTGACAGCAAATTGCTCTGGATAAACCGCCCCTGACATATTCATCCCGTATGATTCAAAGCTTATTGCAAGTTTCATAAGCTCAGGCCAGCAGCAAATACCTTCATATATGATTTTTAATCCTTTTCCATTTTTTTCTTCAGCATCCGTTTTCGTTCTTTTGTTTATCAGTTCATCGTATAAAAGATCTAATGCGTCAACCGTTTCCTGTCGTCCCCTCTGACATACCATTACTCCCATATAATTAAACAGAATTGTTCCTCTATATACCTTATCCCTGCCTGCCAAAATACCTATAATATCTTTCCAGCGTTCAGCAGCCCGATTTGATATTTTCATTACCTCAGTAAATTTTTGCCATTCAAACTTTTTATGTGTTACCTCTTCCAAACTTTTTATTACTTCATAAAACTGTTCTTTTACATAATCCAGAATTTCATCACTCATGATATAATCTGTACTGTATGGTATGTCCAATAAAATAAGCGGCACTTGAAATCTTTTTGATATATACTGAAACCATTTTAACAACTGACAGCAAACATTTGTGCAGCAGACCAGAAAATCCGGTCTTGGTATAGATTCCTCTGTCTCGGTACTTAAACAATCTCCTATATTTATTCTCGCAAACGAACATATATTATTTGAGAATCCCGCATTTTCAGCTACCGCAGAATACTGCCTGTCTTTTCTTTCAAACCCAATCAGGGCAGAATGATTCTCTGGATATACTACACACAGATCCATCGCTTGTATTATCTCCTGCGGAAAATTTGCTGTGACCCATCCAACTTTTTCGCCATTTTGGTGTGCGTTTCGAGCACGTTCATAATACTGTTGCATTATATCATTTACTAATTCTTTGGCTCTTTTCTGCAAATTCTCCACCTCCCTCTATCGGTTTTTCTTCGTACACATTTCATAGCCATAAAGAGCTGCACCTATGGCGCCATTCAACTGGCAATATTCATTTACATAAATGGCAGTGCCCATTTTTTCCTCCAGTGCACGAACCATTCCTCCATTCCTTGCAACACCACCTGTAAACACAACCATATTATCAATGCCCACACGCTCTGCAAGGCTGCACACCCTGGCGGCTATCGACCGATGTATTCCCGCTAATATATCCTCTTTTTTTACCGCATTAGCAAGATGCGATATGACTTCTGTCTCTGCAAACACTGTACAGGTAGCACTTATGTCTACCTTCTTTTTTGATTCCGCGCTTATCTTATCAAAATCATCGATTGGTATATTCAATACTCTTGCCATCACTTCCAGAAACCGCCCAGTACCCGCTGCACACTTGTCATTCATCAAAAAGTCTTTCATCCTGCCATCTTCGCCGATCTTCAACACTTTAGCATCCTGTCCGCCGATATCAATCACTGTTCTGACACATGGAAAAAGAAAAACCGCTCCCTTTGCGTGACATGACAATTCACTAATCTCATCATCCGAATCGTTGAAAGTTCTTCTCCCGTACCCTGTGACTACTATATAATCAATATCCTTACGTTGCATACAAGATTTTGACATTGCTTCTGCAATCACCAACTGTGCCCCGTCTGTCCCCACACCTGTATCCAATACTGCCGTCGCAGTTATTTCTTGTCCATCTCTCATGATCGCACATTTTGATGTTGTTGAGCCGATATCTATCCCCAATGTGATAACACTCATAATCTATTCTCCTCTTTTATTACTGTCCTATGAAATCGGACAGCATTCATTCTTTAAAAGTCCTCATCCACACTTCTGTGCTATAAATTCTATACAATAACTCGCTGTTATCTGCCTCTCCAGTTATATGTTCATGATAAATCTCTTCAATCTTTTCAGGAACAATAATATTCCTTTTCCCAAATTCAAATATGACATCTCTTAAATTATGTATCTCCTCTTCTTCACGCAGCCACCTTGCAAAAGGTGCCGGAAAACCCATTTTATTTTTTCTTTTTGCAACAGCTTTCGGCAAATATTTCCTACAGCCTTTTCTTATTATCCATTTACTCCATTGACCCCTAATCTTGTATCTGGATGGTAATCCTATCGCAAACTCAACCACTCTGTAATCCAAAAATGGCAATCTTGTTTCGATAGAAAATGCCATGGAATCACTATCCTCATTACGCAGTATTTCCGGAAGCGGATAATACTTAATTGATTGATACTGTAACTTACTCAATGAAGACCTTATTGGTATTTCCTCTTTTTTATAATCATCTGTTGTACTTTCAAGAAATTGCTGTGTAAAAATACTCTTTATTGGAATCTTTGATTTTAAATT
>CAMWWS010000353.1 GCA_947178085.1 uncultured Lachnospiraceae bacterium
TCATAGAATATGATAGGATTAAACAATAATAACAGCATAGATTCACCCGCGTTTTCCGCCTGCGTCCAAATCAGTTTTAGTAACATAGGAAGAAACGTCAATCCGTAAATAATAATATAAAATACATAAGATAATGTAACAGCCGTTACTGACCGCCGGCAAAGAGCAGAACAGAGGATACCAATACTGCCTGAAAGCAGCGACAGAAGGATAATAGTTAGTACAAAGTAAAATAAATAACTCCAGCTAAGGCCTCCTGCCACAAACGCCAACGCCATAATCGGCATTCCGGCTGCCACAAAAAACAAAATACGCAATACCGCAGACATTACCTTTCCTAATACAATGGAAAAAGGTGACATACATGTAGTTAACATAATATCAAATGTCTGCCGCTCCTTTTCACCTGAGATTGCAGAAGCTGTCATGACAGGTACAATCAGTGCAACAATACACACCTGCGCAATCGCAAGTACCGGAAACAGATATAACAGATAGCTATAAACATTACCGTTACTGTAAAAGCTACTGCTCTCCTGCTGTATGATTGACAGCGCCAGAAGAAAGGTAACTGTCAGCACGGCCTCATAAGCAAACAATCCCCAGCTAAAACGCATACTGCGCGCTGTAACCTGTAAATCTTTTTTCACAATAGGGTTCCATCGTAGTTTCACTGTGTGCCACCTCCTGTCAATTGCATGAATAAGGATTCCAGACTGCCTTCCTCTCTGTAAAATCCCGCAAGAACAACCTGATTTTGAATCATACGCCCAATAAGAGCGCTGATTTCCTCATCTGTGCCGCCAAACAAAATAATGATTTCATTTTCTCTGACAGACTCTATCCGGACACCCACCTGCTCTTTTAAAATCGTTATGGCGCTCTCCCTGCCGGAGGCAATCCGGATATGCACCCTTTTTCCGTCCGGTATCTGCTGAATGATATCCTCAATCCTGCCTGCCATAATCAATTGCCCGTGGTTCATAATTCCAATACTGTTACACATCTCCGAAAGCTCCGAAAGAATATGGGAGCTGATAACAATAGTCTTTCCCATGGAGTGAAGATTTTTCAGTAATTCTTTCATTTCCACTCTGGCTCTTGGATCAAGACCGGAACTTGGCTCGTCCAAAATCAGCAGTCTTGGGTTGTGCAGCAGTGCCCTTGCCACGCAGAGACGTTGTTTCATCCCGCGGGAAAGCGTGTCCACATAAACATCCCTTTTATCCGAAAGATTTACTAACTCCAGCAAATCGTCTGCCAATTTGGCAATATCCCGGGAATACATTCCATACATGGAGCCATACATATCCATATATTCCCGCACCTTCAGATTGTCATACACGCCGAAAAAATCGGGTACATAACCAATCATCCTTTTCATCTCTTTACTTCCCACAGCCGCTGCCGTGCTGCCAATCCTTACCGTACCGCTGCTTGCCCGCAGCAGCCCGCAGACAATCCGTATTGTGGTCGTCTTTCCTGCGCCGTTGGGACCTACAAAGCCAAACAGATCCCCCTCCGGAATATGCAGCGACAAGTGATTCACCGCCATAAAAGAGCCATAATTTTTTGTCAAATCATTTATATACAGCATACTAATCCTCCATGTCAGAGCAGTAATCTCTTCCTCTATTGAACCGCATAGAGACATCCATAAGACACCTCGCTGCAATCATCGTCTACCGTCTTATCCCAGTCCTCAGTCACTCCGACAATTACCATCATATCCGGATTTTCCATAGAACACGAATAAATAATTCCTGCCCCCAAAGCAGTCAGGGCATCCACATCTTCCGCTATTTCACCATTTTGAGCCTTCCGCAGAAGACTGTAACAGTAACCCGCCGCGCCAGTATAGTAACCATAGTACCCATCGTCATTATTGTATATCACTTTCGCCTCTTCCAGCTTTACTTCCGCTCCTGCCGGGAGATTTTTATAAACATACACATCCTCCCCTATGTACACGGCAAAATACTTAAAATTCCGTTTGGTTTCATTGCTGATCGTTCCGCTGACATCCCCCTGTCCATTCACCTGCACATCACCGTAAATACTGCCTTCTTCCGGCTCCCTGAGAACGCCTGCCTGAAAAGCGCCGTCTTCAAAACCTCTGGATGGATTCATGCCGAAATATAGCCTCTCTCCTTCCTTCCGAATGCGATAGAAATAGTATTCATCATCATTTCCATAATAGTCATCCTCCAAAGGTCCTGCATATTCATATCCTTCTGCCAGACGAAGATCCCACTCTTTATGATCGGCATCATAGCAGTGCAGATAAGTCCGGGCATTTCCCCCACCGGCAAGATTCTCTATCGTCACAGAATATACATGGGTATTCACTACCTCAAATCCTCTTCCTGCCCAATATACCAGAAAAATTCCCGCAAGCGTCGTTACAGGCACTGCAATCCAGTAAAAATCCCGTTTCTTTGCAAAACGCAGAATTAAGTACAAAACGGGGCCTACAAACATCACATACAGGATTACAATCCATTTCAAGCCGCCAAACTGCAAGCGGGTGCTGCCATTTCCCAAATAGCCGCACATTTCCCTGAAAATATACATATCATCATAGTCATAAGCATGATTTCCCAATCCGTAAGGGGAATTTGCATAATTTTTAACCTGCTGCAGCATGCTCTCCACGAAGTAATACTGTTCTTCATAATCTCCGGCGGCGTTAAGCCTCTCCACTTCCGACAGAGAATAGGGCAGGATTTCCACAGCACCATCTCCCCAGGAGCACATCATATTAAGGATATCATATCTTTCTTTAAATTTACTGTTCACATCCCTAAGGTCCGCCATATGAAGCTGTGATACATCCACCAATTCACTGAAACCGTATGTGTCTTCTCCCGGTTCATCGATTTTGACGCATTGTATTTCCAAATCATCAAGACCCGCCAGAACCTCTTCGGCATTTTCACCAGTACCGATAATCAACATTCCGCCATTATCCAGCCACTTTATGATGTCCTCTAACGCCTTATCCGGCAAAACACCTGTATTATAACTGTCGATTACCAGAAAATCTAAAGCATCCAGAGAATCAGCCAGCTTGTCCTGATTCAGTTCCTCCAGCCTTATGGGGTAAGCCCTGCCATTATTATAGTATAATTCAGCTCCTCCCATATCCAGATATGTCAACGACATATAATCATCACTAAGAATTCCCATGGTCAGAGCGTCCGCTTCTGTCTGCAAAAGCTTGCCAAACTCCTTCTGTACCGCTTTCTCTCCATTTTTATCCAAAAGAGTTACCTTCACCACTCCGTTCGTATGCTCTATGCTGTCTTTCGGCATCCTGACTGTAAATTGCTTCGTACTGCCCTGTGGAAGGGACAGCTCCGTATCATAAGCGCAGGCATTGTATCCCCCTCCCCTCATCATAAACCGCACGGTTCCTTCCCAGTCCTGTCCCTGATTTTCAACTTTTATCTGAACTTCATAAGCCGACTGAGTTGATGGAAGCATCTTTGCATCAATGATAAACGGCTGCTCTTCTGCTCTGACCGTCATACCTGCTCTTCCCATGCATAC